>NZ_JALPKQ010000059.1:0-30326 GCF_051383655.1 Geodermatophilus sp. CPCC 205761 | reverse complement strand
ATGGCCAACATCGACTCCTGACCGCAGGCGGCCCCGAGGGGCAGAAATGGCCATTTCTGCCCCTCGGGGTGCGCCCCGACCGACCGACAGGGATCCCCCGCATGACCCGCTACGGCGCCCAGTACGGGCCCGACATCACCTACCTCGGCGTCGGCCGCTGCGACCTGGAGGACCCCGCGTCCTTCGCCGGTGCGGACGTCGTCGTCCTCGGCGCCCCGTTCGACGGCGGCACCTCGCACCGTCCCGGCACCCGCTTCGGCCCGCAGGCCATCCGGATGACCGACTACCTGGCCCACGACGGGTCCCGGCCCAGCCTGGCCCTGCGCACCGACGGGCTGCGCGACCTGCGCGTGCTCGACGCCGGCGACGTCGAGATGTACTCCGGGGACATCGAGACCGCGCTGCCCGCGCTGGAGGCCGCGGTGGAGACGGTCACCCGGGCCGGCGCGATCCCGGTGGTCCTCGGCGGCGACCACTCGATCGCCTTCGCCGACGCCAAGGGCGTGGCCAACGTGCTCGGGCACGGCCGGGTGTCGATGATCCACTTCGACGCGCACGCCGACACCGGCGACATCGAGTTCGGCTCGCTGTGGGGACACGGGCAGCCGATGCGCCGGCTGATCGAGTCCGGTGCCCTGCGCGGCGACCGCTTCCTGCAGATCGGCCTGCGCGGCTACTGGCCCCCGCCGGAGACGCTGGACTGGATGGCCGAGCAGCGGATGCGCTCCTACGAGATGACCGAGATCGGGCACCGCGGCCTGGTGGCCTGTCTCACCGAGGCCTTCGGCATCGCCACCGACCAGTGCGAGGGCGTCTTCCTCTCCGTCGACATCGACGTCTGCGACCCCGGGCACGCCCCCGGCACCGGCACCCCCGAGCCCGGCGGGCTGACCGCCCGGCAGCTGCTGGACTCGGTGCGCCGGATCTGCCTCGAGCTCCCGGTCGTGGGCGTGGACGTGGTCGAGGTCAGCCCGCCCTACGACCACGCCGACATCACCGCCGCCCTGGCCAACCGCGTGGTGCTGGAGGCGCTGTCGGCCGTCGCCCGCCGCCGCCGCGACGCCCGCGACGGCACCCGGTGGGACCCGTCCCTCCCCCTGCTCGCCGACCGCCCCGTTCCCCGCCGAGAGGACCCCGCATGATCGCCCACCCGCTCGACCCGCTGACCGCCGAGGAGTTCCGCGCCGCCGCAGGCATCCTGCGCCGGGACCGCGGCGTCGACGAGCGGTGGCGGTTCGCCTCGATCGAGTTGCGGGAGCCGGCCAAGGACGTCGTCCGCGCGTTCCGCCCCGGCGACCCGATCCGGCGCGAGGCGCGGGTGACCTGCTGGAGCCGCGAGGAGGGCACCACCCACAAGGCGCTGGTGTCGCTGACCGACGACACCGTGCTCTCGTGGGAGGCGGTGCCCGGCGAGCAGGCGAACATGACCCTCGACGAGTGGCACGAGGCGCACGAGGTGCTCATCGAGCACCCCGACGTCGTCGCCGCCCTCGCGAAGCGGGGCATCACCGATCTGGACCTGGTGCTCATCGACACCTGGGCCTACGGGCACTCGCTCATCCCGGTCGAGTTCCAGGACCGGCGGGTCGGCTGGACCGACGTCTGGCGCCGGTCGACGCCGAAGGGCAACCCGTACGCCAACCCGGTCAACGGCCTGCACTTCGTCGTGGACCTCAACACCATGGAGCTGCTGCGGATCGAGGACGACGCCCCGCCGGCCGGGGGCACGCCGATGGGCGAGTACCGCGCCGACCTCGTTCCCGGCCTGGTCCAGCGCACCGACGTCAAGGCGCTGGAGATCACCCAGCCGGAGGGGGTCTCCTTCGCCCTCGACGGCAACGAGCTGCGCTGGCAGAACTGGACGATGCGGCTGGGCTTCAACCACCGCGAGGGGCTGGTGATCCACCGGGTGGCCTACGACGGCCGGCCGGTCGCGCACCGGCTGTCCTTCGCCGAGATGGTCGTCCCCTACCGCGACCCCAGCCCCGACCACCACCGGCGCACCGCCTTCGACATCGGCGAGTGGGGCCTGGGCTTCATGACCACCTCGCTCGAGCTGGGCTGCGACTGCCTCGGCGAGATCACCTACGTCGACGCCGTCCTGCACGACACCCGCGGCGAGCCGTACACGATCAAGAACGCCATCTGCCTGCACGAGGAGGACGACGGCGTGCTGTGGAAGCACGTCGACGAGAAGGCCGGCGCCGAGGTCCGCCGGTCGCGGCGGATGGTCGTGTCCTTCCACGCCACCGTGGCCAACTACGAGTACCTGACCTACTGGCGCTTCTACCAGGACGGCACGATCGAGTGCGAGGTGCGCGCCACCGGGATCATGGTCACCAGCGCCTTCGACGGCGCGACCCCGCCCACCGGCACCCTCGTGGACGACCAGACCTACGCGCCCTTCCACCAGCACTTCATCGTCGCCCGCCTGGACATGGAGGTCGACGGACCGGAGAACACCGTCGTGGTCTCCGAGAGCGCCGCGGTGCCGGTCTCCACGGCCGACCCGCACGGCCTCGCGCTGGCGCAGCGCAGCCGCCCGCTGCTCACCGAGTCCGAGGGGCGGCAGGACCTCGACTGGGCCAGCCAGCGCGGCTGGAAGGTGGTCAACCGCAACCACCTCAACCGGCTGGGCACGCCGACCGGCTACAAGCTGGTCGCGTCGGGCTCCTTCCCGGCCCTGGTGGACCGCGACTCGGCGATCATGCGCCGGGCCGAGGTCATCGACCACACGCTGTGGGTCACCGCGTTCGACGAGGAGGAGCGCTGGCCGGCCGGCGAGTTCTGCAACCAGAGCCGGGGCTCGGCGGGCCTGCCGGAGTGGACGAAGGCCGACCGGCCCATCGCCGACGCCGACATCGTGCTGTGGCACGTGTTCGGCATCCACCACATCCCGCGGCCGGAGGACTGGCCGGTCATGCCGGTCGACGTCGTGTCGTTCTCGCTGAAGCCGTGGGGCTTCTTCGACCGCAACCCGACGCTCGACGTGCCGCCCAGCGCGGCCCGCTGCCACTGAGGTGTCCGCGGGCGGTGCCGCCGCCGGTCCGTGCCTGCTGGCGCGGACGGCGGCGGTCGTGGCGGTGGCCTGCGCCGTGCTGCACGCGGGGACGGCGGGCGGCGCTGCCGCACTCGCCGTCGGGCTGGCCTGCCTGACCTGCGCGGTGCACCTGTGGCGGCGGCCCGGCCCGGTGGCGTGGGGCACCCACGTCGTCCTGGCGGTGGGGATGGCGGCGCACCCCTTCGTCGCGGCCGCGCTCCCGGCCACCGGTCACGTGCACGGAGGCGGGACCTCGTGGGCGACGGCGGCGTCGCTGCTCGCCGGCGCGGGCCTGCTGCTCGCCGCGTGGCGCTGGTGGCTGCGTCGCGACCTGGTCGTCTAGTCCGTTCCCGGCGGGTGCAGCGCGATCCACAGCTCGGCCCGCGCGCCGGGCTCGTCGAGGTCCCGGCCGAGCAGGCCGCCGGCCCGGTGCACGCGCTTGCGCAGCGTGTGCCGGTGCACCCCGAGCTGCGCCGCGGCCGGCTCCCACTGCCCGTGGTGGGCCAGCCACACCCGCACCGAGTGCACGAGGTCGCCACCGGCCCGATCCGCGGCCACCAGGGGGGCCAGGAGCGCGTCGGCGAAGGCGCGGGTCGCCGTCGGGTCGAGCAGGGCGGTGAGCCCGGGGGCCGCCAGGTCGGCGAACGCGACGATCCCGGCGCCGCGGCCCCGGCCGTGCTCGGCGGCCTGCCGGGCCTGCCGGACGCCGTCGGCCAGCCCCGCCCAGCGGACCGGCCCGGACGATCCGATCGCCGCGCCCGGCACCCGCGTGGTCAGCACACCCAGCCGCTCCGGCAGCGGGCCGGCCGCCGGGGTCAGCAGCACCAGGGCGTCGTCGAGCTCCGCGGAGAACAGCGGGGCGTGCTCGTGCGCGGCCGCGTCGGCGGCGACGTCGACCGCCGCGGAGCGCTGCTCCCCGGTGCCCAGCAGGACCAGGACGTGCAGCGGCTCGGCGGGCAGCTGCTGCCCCAGCTCGACGACGACCGTGGCCACCGTCCGCTCCTCGCCCGCCAGCAGGAGACGCAGCAGCGCCGCGCGGAGGGCCGCCATGGCGCTGTCCAGCCCCCGGGACTGCTCCATCCGCAGCGTGAGCAGCAGCGCGGCCGCGTTCACGACGTGCCGGTCGGCCGGCGGGAGCGGCCCCGGGCGGCCGACCGCCAGGAAGCCGCGGGTGCGCGCACCGCTGCCCAGCGACTGGACCAGCACCGTCTCCTCCGGTGCGCTCAGCGCGGCGCTCGCCGGGGCGCGCATCCCGCGCAGCCGGTCCAGCTCGGCCTGCAGGCCCGGCGCGCGCCGGGCGGCCGCCGCCGGCGCCGCCTCCAGCGGGGCGCCGACGGCGTCCAGCAGCAGCGCCCAGCCACCGACCGAGCGGGCCAGCCGCTCGAGGACGGCGGCCGGGGCGCCCGGCGTCAGCGCCGCCCGCGTGAGCTCCTGCTGGGCGGTGGCGGCCCGGGCCACCGCGGCGTACTCGTCGGCCGCGAGCGCGGCCGACACCCCGCGGGAGATGGCGATGAACGGGGTCCCGCGGGGCACCTCGACCACCGGCAGACCGCCCGCCGCGGCGGCCGCCACCAGCTCCCCGAGGACGGCGTCCTGGCCCAGCCCGGTGCCGAAGCCGAGCGCGGCGACGCCTCCGTCCACGAGCCGCCGCACGTACGGGCCCACCGGCTCACCGTCGCGCAGCGCCAGGCCGGTCATGAGCAGCAGCTCGCCACCCTGCAGGAACGGCGCCGGGTCCGGCAGCTCGCTCACGTGCACCCAGGACAGCGGGCGGTCCACCGGGACGTCGGGAGTGAGCAGGCGCAGGTCCAGCTCCGGGTTCGCGACCAGGTCGGCGACGGTGACCGGCACGGGGACTCCTGGAGTAGGCGGTGCCACTGTGGACACCGGGAAGCCCCCGGTGCGCCGGTCCGGACAGTACCTCCGCGCCGCGGCGCCGCCCAGACTCGACGTCGTACCTGCCCCCCGCAGGGCGCACCCGTCGAGCCGAGGAGCCCCCATGACCGACCTGCTGGCACCCCCGTCGACGCCGGCCCAGGAACGCCGGCTGGTCACCGAGGTGCCGGGTCCGCGCTCCCGGGAGCTGATGGCCCGGCGCACCGCCGCGGTCTCCGCCGGCGTCGGCACCACCCTGCCGGTCTTCGTCGAGCGCGCCGCCGGCGGCGTCGTCGTGGACGTCGACGGCAACTCGCTCATCGACCTCGGCTCGGGCATCGCCGTGGTCAACGTCGGCAACGCGGCGCCCCGCGTGGTCGCCGCCGTCCAGGAGCAGGTCGCCGCGTTCACGCACACCTGCTTCATGGTCACGCCCTACGAGGGGTACGTCGCCGTCTGCGAGGAGCTGGCCCGGGTCACCCCCGGCGACCACGAGAAGCGCTCGGCGCTGTTCACCTCCGGCTCCGAGGCCGTCGAGAACGCGGTCAAGATCGCCCGGCACGCCACCGGACGGCAGGCCGTGGTGGTGTTCGACCACGCCTACCACGGCCGGACCAACCTCACGATGGCGCTGACCGCGAAGACCATGCCCTACAAGCACCGGTTCGGCCCGTTCGCCCCCGAGGTGTACCGCGTGCCGATGAGCTACCCCTTCCGCGACGCCCCCGGCCTGTCCGGCGCCGAGGCCGCCGCGCGGGCGATCCGGCAGATCGAGACCCAGGTGGGCGCCGCGAACGTCGCGGCCGTGCTGATCGAGCCGATCCAGGGCGAGGGCGGGTTCGTCGTCCCCGCCCCGGGGTTCCTCCCGGCCGTCGCCGAGTGGTGCCGGGCGGCCGGCGCGGTGTTCATCGCCGACGAGGTGCAGACCGGCTTCTGCCGCACCGGCGACTGGTTCGCCTGCGAGCACGAGGGCGTCGTCCCCGACCTGGTGACGCTGGCGAAGGGGATGGCCGGCGGGCTGCCGCTGGCGGCGGTGACCGGCCGCGCCGAGCTGATGGACGCCGTCCACACCGGCGGGCTGGGCGGCACGTACGGGGGCAACCCCGTGGCCTGCGCCGCGGCGCTGGCCGCCATCGACACGATGCGCGAGCAGGACCTCGCCGGCGCCGCCCGCGCCATCGAGGCGACCATGCTGCCGCGGCTGCGGGCGATGCAGGAGCGCACGCCGGCCATCGGCGACATCCGCGGCCGCGGGGCCATGATCGCCGTCGAGCTGGTCCGCCCCGGCACGACCGACCCCGACCCCGCGCTCGCCGCGGCCGTCGCCCGGCACTGCCACGCCGAGGGCGTCGTCGTCCTCACCGCCGGCACCTCCGGCAACGTGCTGCGGTTCCTGCCGCCGCTGGTCATCGGCCCGGACCTGCTCACCGAGGCGCTCGACGTGCTCGACGCCGCCGTCGCGGCCACCACCGCGGCCCGATGACCGCCGCCGTCAGCCCGCCGCGCGACCGGGTCCGGCTGCGCCCGGTGCCGGCGGCCGCGGAGCCCCTCGTCGGCGCGGTCGCCGAGTGGCCGGGGACCCGCCCGCTGCTGGCCGACGTCGTGCCCGTGTTCGAGCGCCTCGGCGTCCGGGTGGCCGACGCCGCCTCGCTGCCGGACGACGGCGCGCCGGCCACCCGGCTGGACCTGCTGCTGCCGCCGGGGGTGCGGCCCGGACCGGCGCTGGCCGCGCTGGAGGAGGCGCTGGCCGCGGCCTGGGCCGGAGAGGCCGAGCTCGACGGGCTCTCCCGGCTGACGGTGACCGAGGGGCTGCCGGTCGCCGACGTCACGGTCCTCCGGGCCGCCTGCCGCTACCTGGCCCAGACCGGGTCCGGCCTGTCCCGCAGCTACATCGAGGAGACCGTGCTCGCGGCGCCGCGGTTCGCCCGGGCGCTGCTGCGCCGGTTCACCGCCCGCCACTCCCCCGACCGCCCCGACCTCGCGGGCGCCGAGGCGGCCGCCGCCGAGCTCGACGCGCTGCTCGACGGCACCACGAGCCTCGACCAGGACCGCATCCTGCGCGGCCTGCGGGACGTGCTCGACGCCGTCGTCCGCACCAGCGCCTTCCAGCGCGACGCCGACGGCCGCCCCCGACCGCAGCTCGCCCTGAAGATCGCGTCGTGCCGGCTGCCCTTCCTGCCGCTCCCGCGGCCGGAGGTCGAGACGTTCGTCTACTCCCCCGCGATGGAGGGCCTGCACCTGCGCGGCGCCGCCGTGGCCCGCGGCGGCATCCGCTGGTCCGACCGGCCCGAGGACTTCCGCACCGAGGTGCTCGGCCTGCTCAAGGCGCAGCTGGTGAAGAACGCGGTCATCGTGCCCGCCGGGGCCAAGGGCGCCTTCGTCGTCCGGGCGGACCTGCGCGGGCTGGACCGGGCGGCGGCGCAGGAGCGGGTCGCCGCGGCCTACCGGTCGTTCGTCTCCGGCCTGCTCGACGTCACCGACGATCTGGTCGACGGCGCGGTCGTGCCCCCCGACCGCACCGTGGTGCTCGACGGGGACGACCCCTACCTCGTCGTCGCCGCCGACAAGGGCACGGCCACCTTCTCCGACCTGGCCAACGCCCTGGCGGTCGAGCGCGGGTTCTGGCTGGGGGACGCGTTCGCCTCCGGCGGCTCCGCGGGCTACGACCACAAGGCCATGGGCATCACCGCGCGCGGCGCCTGGGTGTCGGTCCGCCGGTCCCTGCGGGAGCTGGGCACCGAGGTCGACGCCGAGCCGGTGACCGTGGCCGGGATCGGCGACATGTCCGGCGACGTGTTCGGCAACGGGATGCTGCTCTCCCCCCGGCTGCGCCTGGTCGCCGCGTTCGACCACCGGCACGTCTTCCTCGACCCCGACCCCGACCCGGCTGCCTCGTTCGCCGAGCGGCGCCGGCTGGCCGCCCTGCCCGGGTCGTCGTGGGCCGACTACGACCCGGGCCTGCTCTCCCCCGGCGGCGGCGTGCACCGGCGCGACGCCAAGGTGGTGGCCCTCTCCCCCGAGGTGCGGCGGCGCCTGGGCGTCGAGGCCACCGAGCTGACGCCGGACGAGGTGGTCCGGGCAGTCCTCCGCGCGCCGGTCGACCTGCTGTGGAACGGCGGGGTCGGCACCTACGTGCGCGCGGCGGAGGAGACCGACGCCGAGGCCGGCGACCGCGCCAACGACCGGGTCCGGGTGACGGCGGAGACGCTGCGCTGCCGGGTCGTCGGCGAGGGCGGCAACCTGGGGCTCACCCAGCGCGCCCGGGTCGCGGCGGCCCGCGCGGGCGTGCGGGTCAACACCGACTTCATCGACAACTCGGCCGGGGTCGACACCTCCGACCGGGAGGTCAACCTCAAGATCCTGCTGGCCGGGGCGGTCCGGGACGGCGAGCTGACCGGCGCCGGGCGCGACGCGCTGCTGCGCGAGCTGACCGACGAGGTCGCCGCCGCGGTGCTCGCCGACAACGCCGCCCAGGCGCGCGCACTCACCGTGTGCGCCGACCAGGCGCCGTTCCTGCTCGACCGGCACGCCGCGCTGATCCGCGACCTGGAGCGGCAGGCCGGCCTCGACCGCGACCTGGAGCACCTGCCGTCGGAGGCCGACATCGAGCGGCTGCGGGCGGCCGGCGGCGGCCTGACCCGCCCCGAGGCGGCGGTCCTGCTGGCCTACTCGAAGAACCTGGTCCGGGAGGAGCTGCTCGGCAGCGACCTGCCCGACGACCCGGCGCTCGGCGGCGTCCTCCGGCGCTACTTCCCGCGGCCGGTCCGCGAGCGCTGGCCCGACCGCATCGCGGCCCACCCGCTGGCCCGCGAGATCACCGCCACCCAGCTGGCCAACGACCTGCTCAACCGGGTGGGGCCGGGGTTCCTGCACCGCCTGGAGGAGCGGCACGGCGTGGGGACGCCGGTCGCCGCGCGGGCGTTCGCCGCCGCCGAGCAGGTCCTGGAGCTCGACCGCCTCTGGGCGCTGCTCGACGAGGACGTCCCGCCCGCGGTCGAGCGGCTCGCGCTCCCGGCGCTGCAGCGGATCACCGAGCGGGTGGCCGACCGGCTGCTGCGCCGGCACCGGGACCCCGCCGCGCTCACCGCCGCCGTGCCCGCGCTGACCCGGCTGGCCGGCGAGGTCACCGGCGAGGAGCCCCCGGTCGCGGAGGAGCTGCGGGCCGCCGGCGCCGGTCCGGCGCTCGCCGCCGGGATCGCCGTCCTCGGCCCGCGGGCCGACGCGGTCGACCTGGCCGACGTCGTCGGGGCGACCGGCCTGCCGGTGGGCGCCGTGCTCCGCGCCCACTCCGCCCTCGGTCGGGCGCTGCGGCTGGACGGCGCCGGTGCGCGGGCCGCGGACGCGCCCGGCGACTCCTCCTGGGTGCTCGCCGCGAAGGCGGCGCTGCGCGAGCAGCTCGGCGAGCACCACCGCGCCCTGACCGCCGCCGCGCTGACCGCCGGTGACGACGTCCTGGCGCGGCACCCGGCCGCGGTGGCCCGGTTCGCCGCCACCGGAGAGGCCGCCGCGACAGCCCGCGAGGACGGCGTCGCGCTGCTGGCGGTGCTGACCGGCGAGCTGCGCCGGCTCCGGCAGCTCGCCGCCTGATCCCGCCGTCGCGGCGAGGGGCCCGGTCCGACCGGACCGGGCCCCTCGGCGCCGCTCGGACGCTTCAGACGTCGACGTCGGTGAGGACGAGCACCCGCTCCTCGGTGAGGTCCTCCATGGCGGCGTGCACGCCCTCCCGGCCGGTGCCGGAGTCCTTGAGCCCGCCGTAGGGCATCTGGTCGGCGCGGAAGCTCGGGACGTCACCGATGACGACGCCGCCGACCTCGAGCTCCCGCGCGGCGCGGAAGGCCAGCTGCAGGTCCCGGGTGAAGACGCCGGCCTGCAGGCCGAAGCGGCTGTCGTTCACCCGCGCGAACGCCTCGTCGACCGAGTCGACGGCGTCCAGGACGACGACGGGCCCGAAGACCTCCTCGCAGGACACCCTCGCGTCGGCCGGCACGCCGGTGAGGACGGTCGGCTCGTACGCCGCGCCGTCGCGGCGGCCACCGGTCAGCACCCGCGCCCCGGCGGCGACCGCCTCGTCGACCCAGACCTCCACGCGGCGGGCGGCCGACTCGTCGATGAGCGGGCCGACGTCGGTGGCGTCGTCGGTCGGGTCGCCGGTGCGGAGCTTCCGCACCGCCTCCACGACCCGGTCGGTGAGCACCCCGGCGACGTCGCGGTGGGCGAAGACCCGCTGGACGGAGATGCAGGACTGGCCGGCCTGGTACATCGCGAAGGTCGCGATCCGGGCGGCCGCCCACGCCAGGGCGTCGTCGTCCTGGTCCGGGGCCACCACCACCGCGGCGTTGCCGCCCAGCTCGAGCGTGACGTGCTTGCGCGGGACCGCGTCGCGGATCGACCAGCCCACCGGCACCGACCCGGTGAAGGAGACCACCGGCAGCCGCGGGTCGCGGACCAGGTCGGCGGCGACCTCGTTGGGCACCGGCAGCACCGACCACGCGCCCGCCGGCAGATCGGTCTCGGCCAGGAGCTCGCCGAGCAGGAGCGCCGTCAGCGGCGTCGCCGGGGCCGGCTTGAGCACGATCGGTGCGCCGACGGCGATCGCCGGGGCCACCTTGTGGGCGACCAGGTTGAGCGGGAAGTTGAACGGCGCGATGCCGAGCACGGGACCGCGGGGCGCGCGGCGGACCAGCGCCATCCGGCCGGTCGCGGCCGGGTCGGTGTCCAGCCGCTGCAGGGTCCCCGACCACCGCCGGGCCTCCTCGGCGCCCCAGCGGAACGTCGAGACCGCGCGGGCCACCTCCAGCCGCGCCCACTTCAGCGGCTTGCCCGACTCCGCGGTGATCAGCGCGGCCATCTCCTCGCTGCGCTCGGCCAGCCGCCGGGAGACGGAGTCCAGAGCGGCGGCGCGGACGTGCGCGGGCGTGGCCGCGCAGGCCGCCCGGGCGCCGTGCGCCGCGGCGACCGCGGCCTCGACGTCCTCGGGGAGGGCCTGCGTCGTCCGGCC
The DNA here is from genome assembly GCF_051383655.1 of Geodermatophilus sp. CPCC 205761. NCBI lineage: Bacteria > Bacillati > Actinomycetota > Actinomycetes > Geodermatophilales > Geodermatophilaceae > Geodermatophilus > Geodermatophilus sp. CPCC 205761. Next base: position 19,413 of record NZ_JALPKQ010000059.1, on the reverse strand, counting down.
GGCGAGGGTGCCGTCGTGCGGCGAGCGCACCTCGAGCACCTCGGTGCCGGACCTGGACTCACCGGCGACCCAGTACGGGGTGGTCATGCGTCCTCCTCGGACGGGAACGGGGATCCGCGTCGACCCTCCCCGACCGGACGGCCGCCGGGCAGGTGCCGATCCGTCCACCCGGCCGGCCGCGGAGCGCCGGATCCGGCACGGCCGGACGGCTCAGCCGGCGGCCTGCAGGCTCCGGCTGCGGCCCAGCACCAGCGCGACGCCGAGGGCGGCGACGGTGAGCCCGCCGGCCAGGAGGACGACGGCCGGCCAGCCGCCGCCGTCCCACGCCCAGCCGGCCAGCGTGCCGCCGACGGAGGAACCGACGTAGTACCAGAACGAGTACAGCGAGGCCGCCTGCCCGACCGCGCGCCCGCTGCCCGCCGCCCGCAGCGCCACCCAGCCGCTGGCCACGCCGTGCGCGGCGAAGAAGCCGACGGTCAGCACGCACAGGCCGGCGACGAACGCCGGCAGCGGCCGGGCGAGGGTCAGGGCGATCCCACCGGCCATCACGGCGACGGCGACCGGGACCACCAGCCGCCGGCCGAGGCGGCCGGCGAGCTCGCCGCCGCCCACGGAGCTGGCCGAGCCGAGCAGATAGGCCAGGAAGACCAGCCCGGCCAGGCCGGGCGCCAGCCCGTACGGCGGGGACTCCAGCCGGAACGTCGCGGCGTTGTAGACGGCGACGAAGGCCCCCATCAGCAGCGCGGCGCTGCCGTAGAGGCCGAGCAGCACCGGATCGGTGAGCGCGGCGGCCAGCTGGCGCAGCAACCGCCCCTCCCGGGGCACCCGGGAGAAGCGGCGGGACGGCGGCAGCAGCACCCGCACGGCGACCGCGCAGCCGACCCCGAGCAGCGCGATGCCCCCGGTCGCCGCCCGCCAACCGCCGAGGTCCACCAGCAGGCCGCCGAGCAGCCGGCCGGTCAGCCCGCCGATCGCGTTGCCGCTGACGAACAGCCCGATCGCCCGCGCACTCACCGAGCCGTGCAGTTCCTCGCGCAGGTAGGCGGTGGCCACGGCGGGCAGTCCGGCCAGGGCGACACCCTGCGCCGCGCGCAGCCCCAGCAGCACCGGCCACGACGGCGCCACGGCGACCAGCACCCCGAGCACCGCGGCCGCGGCCAGGCCGCCGTGCAGGATCGCCGTCCGCCCGCGCCGGTCGGACACCGGGCCCAGCACGAGCAGGCCGACCGCCAGGCCGGCCGTCGCGACCGAGACGGACAACGTGGACCGCGCCGAGGAGATCCCGAACGCCCGGGTCAGCTCGGGGAGCAGGACCTGCGGGACGTAGAGCATCGCGAACACCGCGACGCCCGCGAGGAAGATCGCCCACGAGGCCCGGCGGAACCCCCGCTCACCGGCGCGGTACCCCGCACCGTCGGCGGGACGGCGAGCGGCATCCACGCCCCGACTCTGCGCCTGTGACCTGCTGCACCACCCGCCGGGCCCGGCTCGGGCTCAGGCGTCGACCAGCGCGTCCCGGTGCACGACGCAGCCACCGACCGTGGTGAGCGCGATCGGGGCGTCGGCGAGCTCGTCGGGCGGGGCGAGCAGCGGGTCGACGACGAAGGCGGTGAGGTCGGCGCGCATCCCCACCGCGATCCGCCCGGCCCGACCGGACTCGCCCGCCGCGTCGGCCGCCTGGCTCGTGTAGCCCTGCAGTGCCATGAGCGGCGTCAGCCCCTGGTGCGGCTGGACCGGCGGGACGTCGGGCTCGCCGGCCGGCCGGCGCAGCTGGGCGTCGGCCAGCACCCGGCGCGGGTCGTAGGGCGCCACCGGCCAGTCGGAGCCGAGGACCAGCGGGACGCCGGCGTCGCGCAGATCGCGGCAGCGCCAGGCCCGGTCGGCCCGCTCGTCGCCCAGCCGGGTGGACCAGTTGTCCGAGTGGTCGGCCCGGGTGAAGTGGGTGCAGTGGGTGGGCTGCATGCTGGCCACCACGCCCTGCCGGAGGAACCGGCCGATCAGGGCGCTGGGCAGCGTCTCGATGTGCTCGACGCGGTGCGGGCCCGACGCCGACCGGTCCACGCCGTCGAGCGCGTCCAGGACGTGCCGCACGGCGGCGTCGCCGATCGCGTGCGTCGCAGTCGGGACGCCGGCCGCGGCGAGCGCCCGGAGCGCGCGGGTGTACTCCGCCGGATCGGGCCAGAAGCTGGCCGTCGACCCGCCGAGGGCGTCGGGTTCCTCGAGCCACGCGGTGCCGTTGTCGATGGTGCCGTCGATCATGAACTTGACCCCGCCGATCCCCCAGCGGCGACCGCCCCGGCCCTGCACGTGCACCAGCTCGGCGAGCGTGTCGGCGTCCGCGCCCGGCAGGCACCACGGGGCGAACCGCAGCCGCAGCGGCAGGTCGCCGGCGTCCTCCGCCGCGGCGACGACGGCCTGGCTGTCACCGAGCAGGTCCATCACGTGGCCACCCGTCAGCCCGGTGGCCGCCATGCCCTGCAGCAGCTCGCGCAGCTGGGCGGCCCGGACGGGCACCGGGTCCAGCGGGACGTGCGCGGTGACGAGGTCCATCGCGCCGACCTCGAGCAGCAGGCCGGTCGGCCGCCCGGCGTCGTCGCAGACCACCTCCGACCGCGAGGCGAACCGCCGCGGGCCGTCGACGCCGGCGATCGCCAGCGCCCGCGCGGTGGCCAGGGCCGAGTGGGCGTCGAAGAGCCGGACGAAGGCGGGGCGACCGGCGACCGCGGCCTCGATCGGCGCGCTGGTCACGGGCTGCTCGCCGAAGAGGTTCGGGTCCAGACCCCAGCCCTGCACCCACGCCTCGGGGCCGCGCCCCTCGGCCGCGGCGGCCAGCAGCCGCTGGACCTCGGCGAGGGAGCGGGCCCGCGAGAGGTCGACGTCCACGGCCAGTTGCAGGCCCATCACCGGATGTGTGTGGCCGTCGACGAGACCCGGGGTGAGCGTGGCCGCGCCCAGGTCGAGGACCTCGGTGCGGGCGCCCCGCCAGTCCTCGGCGTCCCACCGGCTGCCGGTCGCCACGACGACGCCGTCGGCCACGGCGACGGCCTCGACCGGCCGGCTCCCCGGGACGAGCGTGTGCACCGTGTCCGCGAGCAGCACCAGGTCCGCGGCGGTCACGCCGCGCCCACCGGGCTGGCCCCGGCGGGGACCTCCGCCGCGCCGTCGTCCCGCCCCTCGCCGATGCGGGCGTAGACCGCGGGGCGGCTGCGCCGCAGCCACCGGGCGAGCGCCACCCCGACCAGGAGCGTCAGCGGGACGATGCCGACGAGCACGGCGTTGACCGCCGCGGAGGACGCGGTGATCAGCTCGACGTTGTCGAGCGTGACGTAGAGCGCGACCGCCAGGAGGACCGTGCTCGTCACCCCGGCCGCGACGGTGGTGGGCGTGCTCGCGGCCCGGTTGCGGCGCAGGAAGTAGGCGACCGCGGCGAGGGCGGTCAGCAGCATGAGCACGAAGATGCCGACCGCGCCCGGGGTGTTCACCCACAGCAGCAGGCGGGTGTAGGGGTCGGCGCCGGCCACCGCGAACCCCAGGACGACGACGGCGGCGACCACGGACTGCACGATCCCCGCGCGGTAGGGGGAACCGAACCGCGGGTGGGTGGTCCCGAACCAGCCGGGCAGCACGCCGTCCTCGGCGAGGGCGAAGGCGTAGCGGTTGATCGCGTTGTGGAAGGCCAGCTGCGAGGCGTAGACGCTGCTGATGATCATCAGGGACATCAGCGTGGACGCCCACGGGCCGACGTACGTGGTGATGGCGGTGAAGAACATGCCGGCCAGGTCGCCGCCGGCGGCGGCCTGCGCCTGGTCGCTGCCGAAGGCCTGCACGACCGCCCAGACGATGAAGGCGTACGTGACGGCCATGCCGACGATGGCGACGTAGGTGGCCCGCGGGACGGTGCGCTCCGGGTCGCGCGCCTCGCTGCGGTACAGCGCGGTGGACTCGAAGCCGATGAACGCCGCGAACGCGAACGCCAGGGCCGCGCCCATGCCGGGGGTGAAGACCGCGTCGGGGGTGAAGGAGGCGGCGTCGAGGCCGGACGCGCCGCCCCGGAAGACGACGGCGAAGGCCAGCAGCAGCAGGATCCCGGTCTCCAGGACCAGCAGGACGCCCAGCACCTTGGCGCCGACGTCGATGCCGGTCCACCCGACGAGGAAGACCAGCGCGATGGCCACCAGGCGATGACCGGCCACGGGACGGTGAGGCCGAACAGGTCGGCCAGCGTCGCCTGCGTCTGCACCGCGAGCAGGCCGTAGACGCCGATCTGGATGGCGTTGTACGACACCAGCGCCAGCAGCGCGGCCGCCAGCCCCCACGTGCGGCCCAGCCCCTTGGCGATGTAGGCGTAGAAGGCGCCGGCGCTGCCCACGTGCTTCGTCATGCGGGTGAAGGCGACGGCGAAGACGGCCAGCGTGGCACCGGCGAACAGGTACGCGACCGGGGCGCCGATGCCGCCGATGAGGATCGCCAGGGGGGCGATCCCGGCCAGGATGGTCAGGGGCGCCGCCGCGGCGACGACCATGAAGACGATGCTCCCGGTGCCGAGGACACCGTGCTTGAGATGTCCCTGGCCGGGCTCGCTGCCGGCGGTGGACGGAGGCGGGGGTGCGGTCACGACGGGTCCTCTCGAGGGCTCTCGGACGCCTTATCCGAATGACGTTCGGTTAGTGTGGGTGTGCTCCGCCTCACGGTCAAGGCATCCGCGAGACTTCGAGCGGACGACCCCGTCCCGACCCCAGGAGGACACGTGGCCCAGCGCCGCCGGCGACTGCTCGACGTGGGGATGATCCTCGAGGCCGCGCTGGCGCTGATCGACGAGCACGGGCGGCTGACGATGGGCGAGCTCGCGGGCCGGCTCGGGTCGAGCGCCTCGTCGATCTACCACCACGTCTCCGGGCGCGCGGAGATCGTCGAGCTGATCCGGGAGCGGCTGGCCACGCAGGTGGACCTGCCGCCGCTGGACGGCACCGACTGGGCCGCGCAGGTGACCGCGTGGATGCACTCCTACCGCCGCGGGCTGGCCGCCCACCCGAACCTGATCCCGTTGCTCATCGGGCAGACGATGACCGCCGGCGCGGCGCTGGAGGGCTACGACCGGGTGGCCGCCCTCCTGGCCGCGGCGGGCTGCCCCGCCGACGAGGTCGTGCTCTGGGTGACGGTGCTCGACTCCTACGCCGTCGGCGCGGCCCTGGAACTCGCCTCCCCGGTCGACGTCTGGCGCAGCGAGGGCGGCCGGACGCCGGTGCTCGACGCCGCGGTGCAGGCCGGGCCGCGCGGCGAGGCCCGCGCGGACGCCGCGTTCGACCTCGGGCTGGCGGCGATCCTCACCGGGATGCAGCAGCGACTGGCGGGGCTGCCCGTCCCGGACCGGGCCGACTGAAGTTTTGGTCGATCGACCAAAACTGTGCCAGACTGGCGACGCCGCCCCGCTGGGCGGCCCCCCTGGCCTCCCTCCCGCTCGAGGACACCCGTGAGTCCCCTTCGTCGCTGGTTCGCGCTCGCGGTCCTGGCGCTTCCGGTCCTGCTCATCAGCATCGACATGACGGTGCTCGGGTTCGCGGTGCCGGCGCTCACCGCCGACCTCGACCCCACCGCGACCGAGCTGCTGTGGATCGTCGACGTCTACTCCTTCCTGCTCGCCGGCCTGCTGGTGCTCATGGGCAACATCGGGGACCGCATCGGCCGGCGCCGGCTGCTCGTGGCCGGTGCCGTCGCCTTCGGGAGCGCCTCGCTGGTCGCGGCGTTCGCGACGACGCCCGAGATGCTCATCGCGGCCCGGGCCCTGCTCGGGCTCGGCGGCGCGACACTGATGCCCTCGACCCTCGCGCTGCTGCGCACGGTGTTCCCCGACGCCACCGAGCGACGGCTGGCCATCGCCGTCTGGGCGGCCGCGTTCTCCGGGGGGACGGCCATCGGGCCGGTCGCCGGCGGTTTCCTGCTGGAGCACTTCTGGTGGGGCTCGGTGTTCCTGGTGAACACCCCGGTCATGGTCGCGCTGGTCGTCGGAGCCCTCCTGCTGCTGCCCGAGTCGCGCAACCCGCGGCCGGGCCCCTTCGACCTGCTGTCCGCCGTCCTGTCCATCGCGGGCGTGCTGCCGCTGGTGTACGCGCTCAAGACCTCGGCCGAGGACGGCGCCGGCCTGCCCGTGGTGCTCGCCCTCGCCACCGGCGTGGCGCTGCTGTGGACGTTCGTCCGCCGTCAGCGCCGCCTGGCCGAGCCGCTGCTCGACCTGCGCCTGTTCCGGCACCGCGCGTTCACCGTCGCGGTCACGACCAACCTGCTGTCGGTCTTCGCCCTGCTCGGCCTGATGTTCTTCCTCCCCCAGTACCTGATGCTCGTGCTGGGCATGAGCCCGGTGGTCGCGGGGCTGTGGATGGTGCCCCTCGCCGTCGCCACCGTGGCCGGGGCGCTGTCGGCTCCCCGGCTGGCCCGGCACGTGCAGCTGCGGTGGCTCGTCGGCGGCGGCATGGCGCTGGCCGCCGCCGGGCTGGGGGTCGGCACGGCGCTCGGGGTGGACGGCGACCGGGCGGTGCTGGTCCTGGCCAGCGTGCTGATCGGCCTGGGTGTCGGCCTGGCCGAGACGCTCACCAACGACGTCATCCTCGCGACGGCGCCGCCGGAGCGGGCCGGGGCCGCGGCGGCGATCTCCGAGACCGCCTACGAGTTCGGCGGGGCGATGGGCACGGCGGTGCTCGGCACCGTCGGGCTGACCGCCTACGCCGCGTCCCTCGGCGACCTGCCGGGGGTGCCCGCGGCGGCCCGCGAGACCCTGGGCGGCGCCACGGAGGTGGCCGCCCAGCTGCCGCCGGAGACCGCCGCCTCGCTGCTGGCCGCGGCCGAGGAGGCGTTCGTGGTGGGCATGGACCTGGTGCTGCTGCTCGCCGCGGTGCTCGCGGCGTACGTCGCGCTCCAGGCCGTCGTCCTCCTCCGCGGCACCCGGGTGGCCGCCGGAGAGCCCGCGCCCGCCGCGCACGCCGCGCTCGCGCACGGGACCGTGATGGGGTGACACCCCCACGCCGTGCCCACCTCCCCGTCGCCGAACGCCGGGTCCAGCTGGTGGCCGCCGCCATGCGGGTCATGCAGCGCGACGGGGCCTGGTCGCTCACCACCCGGGCGGTCGCGCGGGAGGCCGACGTCCCCCTCGGGGCCGTGCACTACGCCTTCGCCTCCAAGACCGAGCTCGTGCGGGCGGTCTTCCAGGCCGATCGGGAGCGGTCCACCGCCGTGCTGATGCGGGCGGTGGAGGCCGGGGGCAGCCCGGCCGAGGTGCTCACCCGGGCCCTGGACGGCTACGTCGACAGCGTGATCGCCGACCCCGGCGCCGAGATGGTGCTGCAGGAGCTGAGCATGATGGGCGGCCGGGACGAGGACCTGCACGCCCTGGCGCGGGAGTCCACCGAGCAGTACCGCCGGGACGTCCTCGACCTGCTGCGCCGGGTGGCCGGGGCGTCCGGCGGCAGGTGGTCGGGCGACGTCGAGGTGCTGGCCGAGTCGGTGCTGGGCCTGCTGTTCGGGGCGTCGCTGAACTGGCTGTGCACCGGCGACGACGCGCTCTTCCGACGGTGCGTGACCGACGCCGCCGAGGCCCTCGCCGCCCGGCTGGTGCGCGACGGCGCCGGCACGGACTGACCCGCAGCTGGGACGATCGGCCGGGTGTGCACGGTGGTGGTGCGGTGGTCCCCCGGCGAGCCGGTGCGGATCCTCGCGCTCCGGGACGAGCTGACCGGCCGGGTGTTCGACGACCCCGGCCGCTGGTGGCCGGAGCACGCCGCCCTCGTCGGGGGCCGGGACCGCCTGGCGGGCGGGACGTGGTGCGCCACCCACGTCGACACCGGGGTCACCGCGCTCGTCCTCAACCGGCCGCAGAAGCGGGCGGCCGACCCGGGGGCACCGAGCCGGGGCGTGCTGCCGCTGCTGGGCGCCGTGCACGGCGCGGACTGGCTCGCGCACGTCCGCGTCGACGGCATGGCCAGCTTCCTCCTCGTCCTCGCCGCACCGGACCGGCTGACCACCTGGGACTTCGACGGCGCGGAGCTGGTGACGACGGAGCACCCGGCGGGCACCTGGATGGTCACCTCGGGCGGCCCGGAGGACCGCAAGGCCGACCGGTTCCTCCCGCTGTTCACCGGGGCCGGCTACCCGGACGGCTGGCGGGAGCTGGTGCAGCGCGAGCCGCCGAGGGACGACCCGGGAGCCCTCGTGGTCCGCCACGAACAGGACGGCCTGGTGTACGCGACCGTCTTCGGGGAGCTCATCGAGGCCCGGCCGGGCGTGCTCCGCCTGGAGCACAGCCGCCGGCCGTGGCTCGCCCCGTGGCAGCCCCTCACCCTCGGCTGACGGCGCTGCCGGTCAGCCCGCCGTCCGGACGACGACCTGCGGCGGCAGCGGGTCGGCGGTCAGCAGCGCGACCAGGCCGGCGCGCCGGTCACGGACGGCGGCCTGGTTGACGTAGCCCTTGTCGGTGATCTCCCCGGCATCCAGCTGCGCCGGCTCGCTCAGCACGAGCAGCCGCTCGACGCACTGCGAGGAGCCGCCGCCCTCGGCGGCCAGCCGCTGCAGGGTGGCGACGAGCTCGGCGCGCAGTTCCTCCGCCGGGACGCCCTCGTCATCGACCCGGCCGGCGTTCGGCGGGCTGACCCAGACCATCGCGGTCACGCAGTCGCCGTCCTGGCCGCAGATCACGGCGTCGGTGAGCAGTCCCTGCGACGCGGACAGCAGCTTCGGCCGCAGCGTGCCGACGCTGACGAAGGTGCCGGTGGCGAGCTTGAAGTCCTCGGCGATCCGGCCGCGGAACAGCAGTCCGGCGGCGGGGTCGTCCGGGTCGGCGAGGGCGACGGCGTCCCCCGTGCGGAAGAAGCCCTCCTCGTCGAAGGCGGCGGCGGTGAGGTCGGGCCGGCGGTGGTAGCCGGGGGTGACGTTCGGGCCGGTCACCCGGACCTCCCGCTTCTCCCCCACCGGCACCAGGGCCAGCTCGACGCCGGGTAGGGGCACGCCGAGGACGTCGCTGCGGGTGATGGCGAAGTGCGCCGCGGTGGCGGCCGGCGAGGTCTCGGTGAGCCCCCACGCGGTGGTCATCTGCATCCGCGCGCCGGAGGCGGCGGCGAGGGCCTCGATCCGGTCCCACAGCTGCTGCGGCAGCGCGGCGGCGGCGAAGAAGCCGATCCGCAGCCGGTCGAAGAACGCCGCCGCGGCGGCGGGATCGCGCTCGAGGTGCGGGAGCAGCGCCCCCCAGCCGGCCGGCACGTTGAGGTAGACGGTGGGGTGGACGTCGGACAGGTTGCGCACCGTGCGCTCGACCAGGGCGGGGGCGGGGCGGCCGTCGTCGATCCACAGCTCGCCGCCGTGGGTGAGCACCAGACCTGCGCAGAAGTTGCCGCCGAACGTGTGGCTCCAGGGCAGCCAGTCCAGCAGCACCGGCGGTTCCCCGGCGAGGAACGGCCAGGCCTGCAGCATCTGCTGCTGGTTGGCGGCCAGCATGCCGTGGGTGGTCAGCACGCCCTTCGGCGTGCCGGTCGAGCCGGAGGTGAAGAGGATCTTCGCGACGTCGCCGCGCTGCCGGCCCGCGCACCGGCGGTCCACCTCCGCGGTCGGCTGCGCGCCGAACGTGGCCGCCGGGACGGACCCGGGGACGTCGCCGTCCCGGCTGAGCACCACCCGGTCGCCCCGCACCGCGGCGACCGCCCGGTCGAACGAGGCGTCCTCGGCCACCACCAGCCCGGGGTCGACGAGGTCGGCCATCGCCCGCAGCTTGGCGTGGTCGGCGCTCTGCAGCGAGTACGCGACGCTCGTGGGGACCACCGGCGCCCCCACGGTCATGGCGGCCAGCGTGACGGTCAGGTGCAGCCGGCTGTTCCCGGACAGGACCATGACCGGCCGGTCGGCCAGGCCGCGGTCGAGCAGGCCCTGCGCGAGCCGGTCGGCCTGCTCCCGGACCTGCCCCCAGGTGTTCCGCGCCCACTCCCCGTCCGCGGCCCGCTCGGCCACCAGCAGCCGCTCGGGGTGCGCCTCGCTGTGTGCGCGGAAGGAGTGCACGACGCTGACCGGGTGGTCGCCCAGCGGCTCGCGGCTGCGGATGACCAGGCGCCCGTCGGGGCGCTGCTCGGCCTCGATCCGCGGCACGGCGAACGTGCCGGACCCCGCCGATCGGACGGAAACGGCTACATCGGGGATACTCACCGGTCGCCTCCCGAGAGCAGATGTGACCCGTGCCATCCTGCCGGAGTGGTCGGGCGCAACGTCCGCCCGGCTGCGCCGCCCTCACGCTCCGGCGCGGCCGGCGTCCTGCGCGGCCGACGTGGTGGCGATCCAGTCGTCGATCGTCTGCCACCACCGGTAGAGCCAGTCGGTCAGCTCGGTGTCGTCGCGCGGGACCTCCGCGGCCGGGATGAACCACCAGCGCAGGTACAGGGTCTTGTCCATCGGCAGGCCGCGCCACACGTCCCGCACCGTGCTGAGGTGTTCCAGGCCGGTGTGCGCGACGAGGACGACGTCGGCGTGCGGGGCGGCGCGCAGCGCGGCGGTGACCCCGGCCGGCCGCGGCGGCAGCACGTGCCGCATCGCCTCGGCCCGGCGCACCGCGGCCACCAGCCCGCGGTCGCGCAGTCGCTCGATGGCCCGGAACCGGCGCTGCGGGGTGAAGTTCGCGCCCTCGGGGAAGATCAGCAGCGCGTCCTCCTCGCCCAGGTCGCGGGCCAGGTCGGCGATCGCCTCGGTCGAGCCGTACCCCACCGCCGGATCGGCCGACACGAAGTGGTTGGGCAGCCGGTTGAGGTAGACGTCGATCAGCGGGTCCAGTTGCAGCAGGTCCTTGAGCACGATCCGCGGCTGGCGCAGGTGGTCGCGGTTCATCAGCGTCTGCACGAGCAGGAAGGAGTCGCCCGGACCGGCGTGGCGGGAGAGCACCACCATGGCGTTCGTCGAGCCGGGCACCCCGTCGTCCAGCGGTGACCAGGACGCGCCGTCGGTGACCAGCCGCAGGCTGAACAGCCGCTGCGCCATCCGCATGAGCGCGTCGAGCAGCAGGCGGAGCACGGTGTAGTGGGCCGCCCGGAACGCCGGTGAGTCCAGCCGGCGGCCGAAGCCGCTGAGCACCCACAGCACCGCCGCGAGGCCGAGGCCGACGACCTCCAGCGCCAGGTAGACCAGCGCGAAGGCCAGCAGCCGCAGCGCGCGCCAGCGCCCCGGCAGCCACACGGAGACCACCACCGCCACGACCACGAGCACGGGCAGAAGGAGCACGCCGGCCGCCAGCGCACCGATCATCAGCGGGCCGGTGACCCGGCGGACGCGGCGGGGTGGCAGCACGTCAGACTCCCTCGTCCGCGGACGTGCCGGCCCGCGCCAGGTAGTCGCGGGTGGCGGCGTAGGCGCGGTCGATCCGCTCCGGTACGCCGGAGAAGTCGCGGTAGCGCAGGTTCCGCAGGTCGCCGGCCGCCGGCGGGCCCTGGTCGGACGAGGGCAGCACGTGCAGCGTGACGCCCGGCGGCAGGGCGGCCAGGTCGGCGGTGAAGCGGTGTCGCCGGGCGATCTCGAAGGAGACCAGCGCGACCTCCCACGGCCGGGTCGGTGGGCGCAGCGGCCGGTCGATCCGCCCGACGTGCAGCACGTAGATCGTGTCGGCGCCGAGCGCGACCGCACGGCCGACCGGGATGCTGTGCACCAGTCCCCCGTCCAGGTAGTGCTCACCGCCGAGCTCGACCGGTGGCAGCAGCCCGGGCACCGCGCAGGACGCGAGCACCGCGTCGACCAGCGGGCCCTCGGCGAACCACTGCTCGGCGGCCCGCTCGATGCTGGCCGCGACACACTGGAAGGGCACGCGCAGCTCGGCGAAGGTCGCCGCCGGCAGGTGCGCCTCGAGCAGCTCCCGCAGCGGCTCCCGCGGGTGCAGGTGGGTGCGGGTCCGCACCAGGGTCCCCACCCGGGCCAGCACGGACCCGGCGAAGATCCGCTGCGAGGCCAGCTCCTCCCACACCGCGCGCAGCCGGTCCACCGCGCTCGGCGCCGGGTCGGCGGCGACGAGCGCGCCGTTGATCGCGCCCACCGACGTGCCCACGATCAGGTCCGGCCGGACCCGGTGCTCGAACAGCGCCCGCAGCATCCCGACCTCGGCCGCGCCGAGCACTCCCCCGCCACCGAGGACGAACGCCGTGCCGCCCCGCCCGGCGGGCACCGGCGTCGATGCCATGGCCGCATCGTGCCACCCGCGGCCGGGCCGGGCGCTATCCGGGATCCGCTGCCAGCCGGATGAGGTCGACGACCCCCGGGCCGGCGGCGCGGCGGCCGGCGGCGAGAAAGGACTCCCGGATGACCTCGTGCAACCGCTCGCGGGCCATCATGTCGTTGCCCATGGCCCGTTGCTCGGCGGCGCCGGGCGCGAAGACGACGGTCCGGACGCCCTCGGCCTCCAGCGCCCGGACCTCCCGGTCCAGCAGGCGGCCGGAGTGCCAGCGGGCCGCGGCGTAGACGTCGGGCCGCCGGCCGACCGTCCCGCTCATGGGCGAGATGACGATGACGACGTCGAGGCGGAGACCCCGCAGGACGGCCGCGTTCGTCGGGGAGTGCACGCCGCCGTCGACGTAGCTGCGCCCGTCGATCCGGACGGGGGCGAAGTGGCCGGGCACCGCGCACGAGGCGGCCACGGCCAGGTGGATGGGCACCGGCGGGGTGCCGGGACGGCCGAACACGACGCGGCGCCCGTCCCGCCGGCGGACCGCGCAGATCCACAGCGGGGGCTCCGGCCACTCCGGGTTCTCGAGCTCGCGCAGGGCGGCCAGCTGTTCCTGGATGTCGTGCCGTCCCGGCGGCAGCAGGGCCATCCCGGCGGCCAGCGGCCGGAACTGCCCCGGCCGGGTGAGCGCACGCTTCAGCATGTGCCGGCCCGGCAGCCGTCCCGGGCGCAGCAGGCTGAGCGGGCGGAACGGGGCCAGGGCGGGCACCGGCGTCCCGGCGACCTGCCGCATCACGCCGCCCTCGTCGGACAGCGGCGCCTTGACCGTCCAGGCGGCGAGGTCCTCGGCCGAGACGCCGAGCCGCAGCAGGGTGCCGGTGATCGAGCCGGCCGAGGTGCCGACGATGACCTCGGCCGTGCGCCCGTCGAAGCCGAGGTCGTGCTCCAGCACCGCCAGCACGCCCGAGTGGTAGGCCTGCCCGACGACGCCCCCGGCGCCCAGGACCAGGCCGACGCGAGTCACGCGCCGAGCGTGGCACGCGGCACCAGCCGCCGCCCGGGCTCCCCGCCGGACGCCGCCGCCCGGCGGGGACGGCGTGCCCCCACCGACGTGCTCACCTGGTGGTGATCAGCAGGGGCAGCCCCTCGTAGCCCTCCAGCCAGACGGGGAAGCTGTTCAGGTCGTCCACCGTCCCGATCTCGTCCTCGGTGAAGAGGTTGAGCACCCGGGCGCCGGCCGGGAGGTGCTCCGACCGCACGGTGCCCGCGATCGGCTCGCCGCCGAAGTTCAGCACCGTGACCTGCACGAGCCCGTTCTCGATCGCGTGGACCATGACCAGCATCGACCGGTGGGAGACGTCGGGGACGTCGACCTGGGCGCCCTTGGCGATGCCGTACCGGTTCCGGACCGCGATGATCCGGCCCAGGGACCGGGCGAAGGAGTTGTCGTCCTCGAGCTGCTCGGGGAGCGTCCCGTAGAGCGTCCGGCCCACGGGCATCCCGGAGTCCGACCGCTGCGTGCCCGGCGCGAAGGCCATCAGGTCGTGCGCCCCACGGTTGATCCAGCGGGTGTCCCCCTCGGCGATGAGGGAGGCGACCTGGTCGGCCTCGAGCGGGAGCATGCCGACGAGGTCCCACCCGGAGAGCGCGAAGACGCCCGGCTGCAGCGCGTTGTACATCGCCAGCAGCAGGTGCACCCGCTTGACCAGTTCCGCGTCGTCGTGGGTCATCCGGTCCAGGTCCCGGATGCCGAGCGTGGCGGTGATGACGCTGGCCGTCGTGCAGGCGATGCCGTTGGTGGTGAACGTGCGGTTGTACGGCGCCCACGTCCCGGTCAGCCGGTCGCACAGGTCCATGCGGACGCGGTGTCCGACCTCGTGCCCGGTGAGCTCCTCGCCGCCGTAGGGGAAGAGGTCGTCCTTGTGCCGGGTCGAGAAGTGGACGAGCTCGTGCGTCAGCTCGTCGTGGTTCTGCAGCGCGTGGACCAGGGATGCCGAGTCGATGCCCATGCCCAGGGAGGTGTTGAGCGCCAGCCGGAGGAACTCGGTGTTGGCCGTGACCAGCGCGTGGTGGTACGCGGGCCGGGTGATGAAGTCGTAGGACAGGTCGGCCCCGGACTCACCCATCGCCTTCACGTCGTCCATCGCCAGGTTCAGCTCCTGGAACGTGAAGCCGCCCATCTTGCGCACCATGCTGGCGATGAAGTGGTTCGCGGCCTCGGACAGCGGGTGGCCCTCCGACCAGGCCGGCAGCCCCTCCGCGCTCTTCTCCACGCCGAGGAAGCCGTTGGCGTCCAGGCGGAGGGCCCCCGAACCGAGGTCCGCGATGGAGTGGGCGGCGTCGCCGATGACCAGTCGCATGCCGGCGAACGAGGGATCGAGCCAGTTGATGGAGGGCTGACCGGCCTTGAAGTAGTGCAGGTAGACCCAGCGCCGCTCCACCCCGTCCACCCCCCTGACCGGTCGGGTGGCGCTCCAGTTGGTCTCCTTGACGCCGGGCTCGTAGAAGATGACCCGCTGCAGCTCGCCGATGATGTACCCCGCCCGGGCCAGCGCGGCCTCGGCCTTGGCGTCGATGTTCACCGAGTCGCGCCCCTGCGGGACGTCGGGCAGCAGGTGCCAGTCGGGCGGCTCGATCTGCACCATGTGGTAGATGCCCGGGAAGTCCTTGACGGCCATCTCGGCGAGCCGGAAGTCCGCGCCCTTCCCGGTGTGACCCGGGACGATGTCGTCGATGACCACGCCGCCGTGCGCGGCCGCCGTCACGGTCAGCGTCCGGAAGTCCTCCTCGCTGCCGAAGGCCGGGTCGATCTGCATGCTGATGCGGTCGAAGTGCCCGTCGACCGACGGCGTCGGGTGCCACCCGTTCAGGCCACCGGCGATCTTGACCGGACCGGTGTGGACGGCGGTGATCCCGATCTGGTCGAAGGCGTCCCAGAGCTGCTCGTCCCCGAGGCTGGCCAGATAGCTCTTGCCGGGCGCGGTGATGAAGGAGATGGGATAGGCGGTGAACCAGACCGGCGCCCGGTCGACGGCCATGCGGGGGTTGGGGCTGGCGTACGGGTTCTGCCACATGCTGCCCTGCCCCGACAGCTGGGAGGCGATCGCGTTCGCGTCCCGCAGCATGGAGTGCTCCTCGAGCCACTCCACGTACTCGTGGTTCTCGGCGACCGGCTCGCCGTTCATGCCCTCGGGCCGAGCGGTCCGGACGAAGCGCCGGACGGAGGGCCGCAGCGGGCGGGGACGTGCCGGGTAGTACTGCTCGTCGTAGGTGATCTCGCTGGGTTCGGGAGCGGCCCGCTCGGTCATGAGAACTCCCAACTGCTGAGGGGCGGAGGCGGTCCTGGGTCGCCGCGCCGGCCTGCGTGCCCCCGGGGCTGCGACATCCGACGATGCCGCATCCGGCGGCACCGGGCGGCGCGGGACGGTCACCGGTCGACTGCCCTCCCGACGCCCCCGGGAAACGACCGGCCGCTCCCCGAGCGGCCCGGCGGCGCGCGGTGCACACCCGTCCCCGGACTAGCGTGGCGTCGTGGCTCCCGTTCCGCTCCGCCCGCCCTGGTTCGGCAACCGCGGCGTGCAGGTGCTCGCCGGCGGCGCGCTGGCCTACAACCTCTGGCAGCTGGTGGTGCTGCTCGTGGACGCGGACTGGGGGCGGGCGTTCCTCAGCTTCGCCTGGTGCGTCCTGTTCGGCTACGTGCTGGTCGAGTCCCTGCGGTTCCGCCGGTACCAGGACGCGACGCGGGACGAGCCGGCCGGGCCCGGCGACTGACCGCTCCCGACCGGCTCAGCCGGGCACGGCCTGCCCGAGCTCGACGGCCAGGCACCGCTGGGCCGCCGGCAGCAGCGCGTCGTAGCAGCGGCGGTAGGCGGCCGCACTCCGCGCGGCAGGCCAGTCCGGTGACAGGAAGCGCGCGGGCAGCCCGGGATCGGCCCGCAGCACCCGCAGCCAGTCCGCGCCGAGCAGCGTCACCTGGCCCAGCGGGTCCTCGTTCTCGGACCACGACCACCAGGTCCGGACGAAGGTCTCGTGCTCCTCCTGGATCCGGTCGACCGGCCAGGCCCGCCGGATGAACCGCTCGACCCGGACGCCGGGCAGCGGCGAGGCGCTGAACCACTCCGCCAGGCCGGCCGCCTCCGACAGCCCGGCGTCGGCGAAGACCGCGCCGACGTCGATGGTGCCCGGCGCGATCCACAGCCCGTCCCGCAGGCCGCCGAAACCCGCCCAGGTGAGCGTGGCCCGCAGCTTGTGCCGCAGGTCGCGCCGGCTCTCGGGCATCGAGTAGCTCAGCAGGGTCCACTGCCCGTCGGGCTGCTCGAACGGTGCGGGGGCGGAGACCCGCTCGTCGGCCTTGCGCACGAGCGCATCGGCCTCCGGCGTGAGCCGGTAGTGCGCGGCCCGGCCGACCTGGATACGCTCCAGCAGCCCCTTGCGCGTCATCCGCGCGAGGGTGGCGCGGGCGGCGGCCTCCGCGACACCGAGCCCGCCGAGCAGCCGCAGGAACACCGACGTCGGGATCGGCGGCAGGTCGCGGCCGCGGACCACGCCACCGAAGAAGCTGAACACCAGTGCCTGGGGCCGGTGACCGTTCGGCGGTGCGGCGGGTTCCTCGCCGGTCGGCCCGGGTACCTCCGCTGCCTCGGCACTCATCCGTGACCCCTCTCCGGACGCGTGCGGCCACGCGCCCGAAACACGTCCAACGTTAGACGGGCGCTTGACGCGCGTCACGCCTACTTCTACCTTCCCCCTGATGCGCAGCACGACTCGTCGGCTGCGCGTCCCCGGCTCTGCGCGCACGGTCCGCTCCCTCCACCCCTCCGGCGGAAGGCCCCTCGTGGTTCATGGTCCCGCGGGCCCGGCGGGTGGTCGACGACCTGCCGATGACCGCCTCCACCACGATCCAGCGGGCCGAGCTGCGCCGGATGGCCGCGGCCGACCCGGCGCTGCAGCCGACGGCCACCTCGTGACCTCCGCGCTGCTGACCGGCCTCCTGGACGACATGGCCCAGGAGGCCGGGGAGCTGGACGGGCTCGTCGCGGGCCTGCCGGCCGCCGGGTGGGCCACCCCCACCCCCGCGGCCGGCTGGACCGTCGCCCACCAGATCGCCCACCTCGCCTGGACCGACGAGGTCGCCCTGCGGGCGGCGACGGAGCCCGAGCGGTTCCGGGCCGACCGGGACGCCGCCGGGCCGGACGTCGCCAAGGAGGTGGAGCCTGCGGCCCAGGCCGGTGCGGCCGCCCCACCGGCCGAGCTGCTGGACCGGTGGCGGACGGCGCGCGCCGCGCTCGCGACGGCCCTGGCCGCCCTCCCGCCCGGCGCGGCGCTCCCCTGGTTCGGGCCCGGACATGAGCGCGGCGTCCATGGCGACGGCCCGGCTCATGGAGACCTGGGCGCACGGCGTCGACGTCCGCGACGCCCTCGGGCGGGCCACTCCCGCCACGCCGCGGCTGCGGGCCGTCGCGCACCTGGGCGTGCGCACCCGCGACTTCGCCTTCCGCCAGCACGGCCAGCCGCCCCCCGGCGAGGAGTTCCGGGTCGAGCTGACCGGCCCGGACGGCGACCTCTGGACGTGGGGCCCGGTCGAGGCGGCCCAGCGGGTCACCGGACCGGCCCTCGACTTCTGCCTGCGCGTCACCCAGCGCCGGCACCGCGCCGACCTGCACCTGCGCGCCGACGGTGCCGACGCCGACCGGTGGCTCGACGTCGCCCAGGCCTTCGCCGGACCACCCGGACCCGGCCGCCCGGCCGGAGCCCCCGCCCGCCCCTGACCGCCGTCCCGCGGACAGCGCACCACCGCGCCCGCCACCCGGCGGGCCGCGTCCCAGGTAGAGGAGTACCGCAGTGGATCTCTCCGGCAAGGTCGCCATCGTCACCGGCAGCGGACGGGGCCTCGGCCTCGCCTACGCCACCGAGCTCGCCCGCAGCGGAGCTGCGGTCGTCGTCAACGACGTCGACGCCGCAGTCGCCGAGGCCGCCGTCGCCGCCATCACCGGCGCCGGCGGCACCGCCGTCGCCGAGGTCGTCCCGGTCGGCACCTCCGAGGCCGCGCAGGCGCTGGTCGACCGGGCGGTGAGCGAGTTCGGGCGGCTGGACGTCCTGGTCAACAACGCCGGCATCCTGCGCGACGCCACGCTCTGGAAGATGACCGACGAGGCCTTCGACGCGGTCATCGCCACCCACCTGCGCGGCACCTTCACCTGCACCCGCGCCGCCGCCATCCGCATGCGCGAGCAGGGCGACGGCGGCCGGATCATCTGCATCGGCTCCCCCACCGGCCAGGTCGGCAACTTCGGCCAGACCAACTACGCCGCGGCCAAGGCCGGCATCGTCGGCATGGTCCGCACCTGGGCCATGGAGCTGGCCCGCGCCCAGATCACCGTCAACGCCGTCGTCCCGGTCGCCGCCACGGCCATGACCGAGACCGTGCCGTTCGTGCAGCCCTACATCGAGAAGCTCAAGGCCGGCGAGCCCCTGCCGTCCTACGCGCGCAAGCAGCTGGGCTTCGGCACCCCGGAGGACGCCGCCGGCGTCGTCGCCTTCCTCGCCTCCGACGCCGCCGCCGGCATCAGCGGCCAGGCCATCGGGATCGGCGGTGACCGGCTGGCGCTGTGGTCCCACCCGGCCGAGGTCGTCGTCGAGTTCGCCGACGGCACCGGCTGGTCGGCCGACGCCATCGCGGCCATCTGGCCGGACACGTACGCCTCCGCCCAGCAGACCGTCGGCCAGCAGTTCGAGCCCCCGGCCGAGGGCGAGGCCACCCGGTGACGGCCCTGGACCTCGACGCGCTGGTCGCCGTCGACGTGCACGTGCACGTCCACGCCGACCTGCACGGCCACCTGGCCCTGGACGACGAGCTCAACACCGCGGCCGCCCAGTACTTCAAGGGCGACCCGTACGACCCCACCGTGCACGACATCGCCGCCGACTACCGCGACAAGCAGATGGCCGCCGTCATCTTCACCGTGGACGCCGAGGCCGCGACCGGGCACATGACGCTGTCCAACGAGGAGATCGCCGAGGCCGCCGCGCAGCACGCCGACGTGCTGATCCCGTTCGGCTCGATCGACCCGGCCCGTGGCAGGGCCGGGGTGCGGCTGGCCCGGACGCTGGTGGAGGAGCACGGGGTCCGCGGCTTCAAGTTCCACCCCAGCCTGCAGGACTTCCAGCCCCACGACCGGCGGGTCTACCCGCTCTACGAGGAGCTGCAGTCCCTCGGGGTGCCGGCGCTGTTCCACACCGGCCAGACC
>NZ_JALPKQ010000058.1:0-30744 GCF_051383655.1 Geodermatophilus sp. CPCC 205761 | reverse complement strand
CGCCGCCGGCCGCCCGGCGGCTGCTCGAGCGGCTCGGCGCGCGGCCGGCGACCGCGGCCGGCGTGCTCGCCGACCCGGCGGTGCGGGCGGCGGTCGAGACCTCGATGGACGCCGTGGACGACGGCTGGGACGACGGCGCCGACCCCGCCGCGCTCGCCGTGGCGGTGCTCGCGCTGGTCGCCGCGGCCGGCACCGCACCGGGGGAGCTGCCGTGGCTGGCCGAGCTGGCGCTGCCCGACGCCGACGGGGGCTGGGCGCCGGCGGGCGAGCTGGTGCTGCCCGGGTCGCCGTTCGCCGCGGCGATCGAGGAGGGCGCGCTCGGCACGCTGGGTGCCGCGCTCGACGCCGATCCCGCCGTCCTCCGCGCGGTCGGCGTCCTCGACGGCTTCGCCCTGGCCTGGGCCGAGGACCCCGACGACCTCGACGTCGACCGCGCCGAGGACTGGGCGGACGCGGTCCTCGACCGGCTGCCGGCCGGCGCGCCGCCGCCCCGCTGGCCCCGGCTGACCGCCGTCCGGGACCTCGAGCTGGTCGCCGACTGGGCGCGGGCGCTGCCGCTGCTGGCCACGCTGCCGGCGGAGGCGTGGGCGGACGTCGTCCTCGACGGGGTGAGGGTGCCCGGCTACCTGCGGTGGTGGCTGGCCACCCACCCGGTGCTCGACGGACGCCGTCCCGACCGGCTCCGGCACCCGGACGGCGCGGAGCTACAGGGACTGTACGAACCGGCGCACGCCGAGCCGGACCTGCTGGCCCTGCTCCGCCCGCCGGCGACCGTGGCCGACGTGCTGGCCGACGTCGACGGCGCGCTGGACCTGCTGGACCGGCTCGGCGACCCGCGGCGGACCGTGCCCCCGACGGTGCTGCGGACCGTGTACGCGCGGCTCGCCGAGGCGCTGGACGGGGTGGACGTCGAACCACCGGAGCGGGTGCGCGTGGCGCCGGACCGCGTCGTGCCGGCCGAGGCCGCCGTCGTCCTCGACGCGCCGTGGTTGCAGCCACTGGCCGGACGGGCGCTCGTGCCGGCCGGCGGCGCACCCGGCGCGGTGGCCGACCTGCTCGACCTCCCGCTCGCCGGCGAGGTGGTGCCTGCGACGGTGGAGAGCCGGCCGGCGCGGCAGCTGGCCTGGGCCGACGTGCCGGGGGCGGCGCTGGCCGCGGCCCGGCTCGGCGCCGGCCGGCTGGTCGGGGAGGTGGCCGTGCACGAACCCCTGCGGGCGGGCGGCGCGACGGTGCCGTGGTGGCCGGGGGAGGGCGTCGACCACGTCGACGGGACGCCGGCCGCGCTGGGCCGGGCGCTCGCCTGGCGGGCCGGGGCGTGGCCGCTGCGCCAGGCGCTGGCCGAGGCCTTCGCCGAACAGCACCGCGCCGACGCGCTCGCCGCCGAGGACGGCGTCACGCCCTGACGCGGAAAGTCCGGGTCGGGCCCGCCGCCGAGCACGCCGCCGGTCGGCGGACCGACCGGCGGCGCGTCCCTCGGTAGCGGGTCTCGGCGATCCCGGCCCCCTGCAGGGGCCGCCGCCAGCGGGCGAGCGGTGGGGGGCAGGGGTCTCACTCCGGTGGCCCCCTGCAGGGGCCCGCCGCGAGCGGGCGAGCGGTGGGGGCAGGGGTCTCACTCCGGTGGCCCCCTGCAGGGGCCCGCCGCGAGCGTGCGAGCGGTGGGGGCAGGGGTCTCACTCCGGTGGCCCCCTGCAGGGGCCCGCCGCGAGCGTGCGAGCGGTGGGGGCAGGGGTCTCACTCCGGTGGCCCCCTGCAGGGGCCCGCCGCGAGCGTGCGAGCGGTGGGGGCAGGGGGTCCTTCTAGTACCAGCGCGGGATCGGCATGGCGCCCGGCGCGTGGCCGTGCGCGGACGACGGTCGCCCGCCGCGCCCGCCGGCCGGTGCGCCGGCCGTCGGCGCGTGCTGGGTGTTGGTCCAGCAGCGGTGCAGCGACAGCCACTGCGCGGCGGTCAGTGCGCCGGCCCGCGTGGTCGGGGGCAGGCCCTCCTGGCGCAGCCAGCGGATGCCGGCCGTGCCGGGCAGGGAGGACCGCAGCGCGGCACCGAGCGCGGCGCCGGGCTTGGCGAGCACGGCGTGCACCAGGCGGTCGAAGGCCGCGGCCTCCTCCTCGGGCAGCTCGGCGCGGGCGGTGGCGGCCGCGCCGTCGACGGGGCGGTGGGGACGTGACAAGGCAGACCTCCGGTGGAGGCGGGGCGGCGCGCGGAGCGCCACCACGTACAGGGACTGGATGCGCCCGCGCACGGCGGGCGGGACGGCGGGGAGCAGGGCTCGACCCGCGGTGCGTGTCGCTCGGGGGGAGATCAGGACCGCATGGGAGAACGGTAGGACGCCGCCGTCGCGCCGTCGACGGGTTTTCCCACCGTCGGTCCCCGCGGTGACCGCGACGACGCTCCCCGCGGGGACCGCCGCAACGCTCTCCCCGGAAACCGCCCCTGGGGACCGCCGTGACGGTCCGCGCGGTCAGCGGCCGGAGCGGCCGGCCTTGCGCTGCTGGTGGGCCTCCCACCTGGCGCGGTCGCGCTCCCGGGCGTCCTTGTTCTTCTCCCGCTGCGCGGCGCGCCGGCGGGCTCGGGCGAGCTCCCGCTCCTCGAAGGAGGGGTGCTGGTCCCAGTTGCCGGCGAGCACGGCGACGACCCAGAGGCACAGGCCGAGGATGGCGACGAACGCGGCGAGGATCGGGTCGAGGAGCAGGAAGGCCAGCGCCGTCGCGACGACCCAGACCCCGCCCCACACCATCAACCGGCTCGACACACCCCCAGTATCCCTGCCCGCGGAGTGCTCGGAGGCGAGGCCAGGGCCGTCCGGCCCTTGCTTCCGCGGGCAGCGGTCCCTACGGTCGGGGCAAGCGGTTCAACAGTCAGCCGTCGCACTCGTGCCGGACTCCGTTCCGCAGCTCGGCCCCCGGGGCCGGAGCTCGATCGAGTCCTCTCTCCCGAGAGGCGCTTTCCGTGACCGCTACCTCCATCACCCCGACCGACGAACTCGTGTCGATCACGGTGGCCCACACCGCGTCCAGCGTCCGCCTGACCGTCGTCGGCGAGATCGACTCCAGTTCCGCGCCGGCCCTCCGCCTGGCCGTCGACGACGTCCTCGACGGCGGCGTGCGCGAGCTCGTCATCGACCTCGACGGCGTCACCTTCCTCGACTCCGCGGGGCTGTGCGTGCTCGCCGGCGCCCACCGCACGATGACCGACGCCGGCCTCCGGCTGCGCGTCCTCGCCTCCGGCCGGGCCGTGATCCGGCCCCTGCAGATCACCGGTCTGTGGGAACTCCTCGCCGTGGAGCAGGTCGAGCCGGGAGCCGGCAGCGCCGCCTGACCTCGGCGTTCACCTCGTCGTTCGCGACGTCCCCCTACGTGCGCCGACCGCCGGCGACGTGCTCCATCCCGCGTGCAGCACGGTGCGTGCCGCGTCGATAACGACCCCGTAACGAATTGCACGCGGTCACTCGCACGATGCTTCCCGTCCGCTGACCGGGCACCTACTGTCGCCGCTCAACCGACGTCTGTGACCCACGTCACAACCGGTTGGTCCAGGCAACGGTCCGGCGGCGGGGAGGTGGTCGTGCTCGCAGTCAGCAACCTCGAGGTCGTCTATGACGACGTCGTCCTGGTGTTGCGCGGCGTGAGTCTCGAGGTGCCCGAGGGGCAGATCGTCGGCCTGCTCGGCGCCAACGGCGCGGGCAAGACCACGCTGCTGCGCGCCCTGTCGGGGCTGCTGGACATCCACCACGGCGAGGTCACCCGGGGTCAGATCGCGCTGGACGGCGAGCGGATCGACCACCTCGACCCCCAGCAGATCGTCGCCCGGGGCATCAGCCAGGTGCTCGAGGGCCGCCGGGTGTTCGGGGAGTTCACCGTCGAGGAGAACCTGCGGGTCGGAGCCCACACCAAGTCCAAGGACCGGGTGGCCAACCTGGAACGGGTCTTCGACCTCTTCCCCCGGCTGCTCGAGCGGCGCACCCAGGCGGCCGGCTACCTCTCCGGCGGCGAGCAGCAGATGCTCGCGATGGGCCGGGCGCTGATGAGCAACCCGCGCTACCTGCTGCTCGACGAACCCAGCCTGGGGCTCGCGCCGCAACTGGTCGGCTCGATCCGGGACCTGATCGCGGCGATCAACGAGCAGGGCACGACCGTGCTGCTGGTCGAGCAGAACGCCTCGATGGCGCTGTCGATCGCCGACCACGGCTACGTGCTGGAGACCGGGCGGGTGGTGATGGACAAGCCCGCCGCCGACTTGCTCGCCGACGACGACATCCGCGAGTTCTACCTGGGCCTGGGCGCCGAGGGCAGCGAGCGGTCGTTCCGCGACGTCAAGCACTACCGGCGTCGGAAGAGGTGGCTCTCGTGAGCGAGCAGGTCGAACCCGACGACTCGGTGAGCGAGCAGGCGCCGGTCGTCGAGGTCACCGACGTCACGCTGAAGTTCAAGGGCGTCACCGCGATCAACGGCGTCTCGTTCGCCGTCGGCGCGCAGGAGCTCTTCGCGATCATCGGCCCCAACGGCGCGGGGAAGACGTCGATCTTCAACGTGCTCTCCGGCGTCTACCGGCCGCAGCAGGGCACCGTCCGGTTCCTCGGCGAGGACGTGCTGGGCCGGGCGCCGCACGACATCGCCGCCCGGGGCATGGCCCGCACGTTCCAGAACATCGAGCTGTTCGAGAACCTCACGGTGATCGACAACCTCATGCTCGGCCGGGCGCACCGGGTGCGGTACGGGATGCTCTCGGCCGCCGTCTGGTTCGGCCGGGCCCGCCGCAGCGAGCTGGTCGACCGCGCCGCCGTCGAGGAGATCGTCGACTTCCTCGAGCTGGCCGCCTTCCGCGGCTCCCCGGTCGGCCTGCTGCCCTACGGCATCCAGAAGCGGGTGGAGCTCGGCCGCGCGCTGGCGATGGGTCCGCGGCTGCTGCTGCTCGACGAGCCGGTGGCCGGCATGAACCTCGAGGAGACCGAGGACATGGCGCGCTTCATCCTCGACATCCGCGACGAGCTGCAGGTCCCGCTGATCATGGTGGAGCACGACATGGGCCTGGTCATGGACCTCGCCGACCGGGTGATGGTCGTCGACTTCGGCGTCCCGATCACCACCGGCACCCCGGCGCAGGTGCAGGAGAACCCCGACGTCATCAAGGCCTACCTCGGTGAGGACCACGCCACCGGCGGCCGCCGCAGCCAGGCCGCCCCCACGAGCGGAGGCACCCCATGACGGCGACGGTCGAGCGCCCCACCGGCGCCGCCCCGGCGACCACCACCACGATCGTCACGCGGGTGCGAGACCGGGCCGCCGCCACCCCGACCGCCGTCGCGATGCGCTCCAAGGAGCTCGGCCTGTGGCGGGAGACCAGCTGGGCGGAGTACTGGGACGAGGTCCAGGACGTCGCGCACGCGCTGCTCGCGCTCGGCGTCCGGCGCGGCGACCGGGTGGCCATCCAGTCGGAGAACCGCCGGGAGTGGCTGACCACCGACCTCGGCGCGGTGGCGATCGGTGCGGTGACCGTCGGGCTCTACCCGACCAACCCCGCCGCCGAGGTGGTGCACGTGCTCGCCGACTCCGGCGCGGTGGTGCTGCTCGCGGAGGACCAGGAGCAGCTGGACAAGGCACTGGAGGTCGGCGACCGGACGCCGGAGCTGCGGTCCATCGTCTACGTCGAGCCGCGCGGCATCCGGGGCCGCTACCGCGACCCGCGGCTGCTGCACTGGGCGGAGTTCCGGGCCCGCGGCCGCGAGCACCGGGCGGCGCACCCGGGGGCGGTCGAGGAGGCGATGGCCGCCACCCGGCCCGGCGACCTCATGACGCTGATCTACACGTCCGGGACGACCGGCCTGCCCAAGGGCGCGATGCTCACCGTGGCCAACGTGGAGGCGACCATCGGCGCGCTCACCGGTGCCGGCGGCCTGCTCGACCCGCCGGCCGGGGCGCGGGACCTGGCGCTGTCCTACCTGCCGCTGTGCCACGTCGCCGAGCGGATCTTCACCACCTGGAACAACGCCGCGACCGGCATCCAGGTCAACTTCGCCGAGTCGATCGACACCGTGCCGGCCAACCTGCGCGAGATCCAGCCGACCTTCTTCTTCGCCGTCCCGCGGATCTGGGAGAAGCTGCTGGCCACCGTCCAGGTCCGGCAGGCCGCGGCCAGCCCGATGAAGGGCGCGATCGGCCGGGTCGGGATGAAGCTCGCCGCGCAGGTGGGGGAGACCCTCGCCCGCACCGGCGGCCGGCACACCGCCGGGTCCCGGGTGCGGTACGGGCTGGCCTGGGTGCTCGTCGTCCGGGCGCTGCGCGAGCGGCTGGGGCTGCGGCGGGTCCGGTGGGCCGGCTGCGGGGCGGCACCGGTGTCGCTCGACGTGCTGCAGTTCTTCCTCGGCCTCGGCGTGCCGGTCTACGAGGTCTACGGGATGACCGAGAACACCGCCTCGGCCACCGCGAACCGGCCCGGCACCTGGCGACTGGGCACCGTCGGCGTCGCGCACGACTCGGTCGAGCTCCGGGTCGACGAGCGGACCGGCGAGATCCTCACCCGCGGGCCGGCCACCTTCGCCGGCTACTGGAACCGGCCCGACGCCACCGCCGAGGCCGTCGACGCCGACGGCTGGCTGCACACCGGCGACGTCGGCACCCTCGACGACGACGGCTTCCTGCGGATCACCGACCGCATGAAGGACATCATGATCACCGCAGGCGGCAAGAACATCGCCCCGTCGGAGATCGAGAACGCGCTCAAGGTCAGCCCGTACGTCAAGGAGGCGGTGCTGATCGGCGACCGCCGTCCGTACCTGACGGCGCTCATCGGCATCGAGCCCGACACGGTCGGCGACTGGGCGCAGCAGCAGCGCATCCCGTTCACCACCTACCGCGACCTCACCGAGAAGAAGGAGGTCCTGGAGCTGGTGCAGGGCATCGTCACCGACGTCAACAGCCGGCTGGCCACCGTCGAGCAGGTGAAGGCCTTCCGGCTCCTGCCGAAGATGCTCGACCACGAGGACGGCGAGCTGACCGCCACCCAGAAGGTCCGGCGCGCGGCCATGGCCGAGCGCTTCTCCGGCCTGGTCGACTCGATGTACCGGGGCGCCCGGTGAGGGACCTGCTCCTCACCCTCATCCGCGGGCTGGCCTTCGGCTCGCTCTACGCGATGCTCGGGATGAGCTTCGTGATCATCTACAAGGCCTCGAAGGTGATCAGCTTCGCCCAGCCGGCGCTGATGCTGGCCGGCGCGGTGCTGGTGAGCTACCTGGCCGGGCCGGTGGGCTTCTACCTCGCCGTCCCGCTGGCCGCCGTCGGCATCGCCACGCTCGCCGTCGGCCTGGAGCGGACGACGATCCGCCCGATGATCGGCCGGCCGGTGTTCGTCGTCGCGATCATCACCCTCGGCCTGGACGTCGTGATCCGGGTGGTCGTCAACCAGTTCATCGGCCGCGACGTCCGCAACGTCGGCGACCCCTGGGGGCTGTCCACGGTCGAGGTGCTGGGGCTGCCGATCCAGGAGCGCTACATCGCGATGGTGATCGTCCTGGTGGTCGTCTCGGCCGCGCTGTACGCCTTCTTCCGGTACAGCCGCTACGGGCTGGCGATGCGCGCGGCGTCGCTGGACCAGGAGGTCGCCCTGGTCCAGGGCGTCTCCGTCGGCGGGGTCATGGCGATGTCCTGGGCGATGGCCGGGGCGCTGGCCGCGGTCGCGGGGGCGTTCATCGGCACCGGCGGCGGGGTGGACCAGTCGACCTGGGTCATCGCCCTCAAGGCGTTGCCGGCGATCATCATCGGCGGCCTGGACTCCATCGCCGGCGCGGTGGTCGGCGGGCTCGCCGTCGGCGTCGTCGAGGCGCTCGTGGCCACGTACCAGGACGAGTTCGCCCCCTGGCTGGGCCCGAACTTCTCCCTGGTCTCCCCGTACGTGCTCCTCCTGGTCGTGCTGCTCGTGCGGCCCTACGGGATCTTCGGCACCCGAGAAGTGGAGCGGGTGTGACCGGGCTCGCGAGGTCACCAGTGGACACGGCACCGCGCGGCACGAGGCCGACGAGCGCCGGCGAGGAGGACTCGTGACCGCCACCGAACGGCGCGCCGAGGCCTCCGTCCCCGAGCCGGCGCGAGCCCGCGGACGGCGACCCCGCGGCCGCCCGGCGCTGTACACCGACTACGCGCAGGACCTCGCGCTGCTCAACACCCGGGGCAAGCGGATCGGGATCGGGCTGCTGGTCGTCGTCGCGCTGCTGATGCCGTTCCTGCTGCAGGACGACCTGCTCCGGCTGCTGGCCACCGGCGCGGTCCTGGCGATCGGCGCGATCGGGCTGAACCTGGTCACCGGCTACGCCGGGCAGGTCTCCCTCGGACACGCCTTCTTCCTCGGCGTCGGGGCCTACACCGCGGCCGTCCTCTCCGGGGACCCGGAGGACGACCGGCTGGTGGGGTTCGGCATCACCCTGCTGCCGGTCTGGCTGCTGTCGGCGGGGGCCGTGGCGGCGCTGCTCGGGCTGATCGTCTCCCCGCTGGCCAGCCGGCTGCGCGGCCTCTACCTGGCGATCGTGACCCTCGGGCTGGTGTTCCTCGGGGAGCACGTGTTCCGCGAGTGGGACGCGGTCACCGGCGGCGCGGGCGTGGGCCGGCCGGCGGCCGACCCGGTGCTCGGGGTCGACCTGTCCCGGCGCACCGAGTCGTTCTCCGCCGACCAGCAGATGTACTGGCTGATGATCGTGCTGCTGATGGTCTTCGCCCTCGTCGGGCGGAACATCGCGCGCTCGGCGGTGGGGCGCAGCTTCGCCGCCGTCCGCGACCGGGACATCGCGGCGGAGATCACCGGGGTCGACGTCCGGCGGGCCAAGCGGCGCGCGTTCGTCATCTCCGGCTTCTACGGGGGCTGCGCCGGGGCGCTGCTCTACTCGATCACCGGGTTCATCGACCCGGGCTCGTTCGGCCTGCTGCTCAGCGTCCAGTTCATCGCGATGGTGCTCATCGGGGGAGCCGGCACGATCTCTGGCTCGATCATGGGCGCCTTCTTCATCGCGCTGCTGCCGCGGCTGACCCGGGAGCTGCCGGCCTACCTGCCGTTCCTCTCCTCCTCGGCGACCGAGTTCCCCAACGTCTTCCAGGTGGAGACGTTGCTCTACGGCCTGCTGATCGTGCTGTTCCTGATCTTCGAGCCCCGGGGGCTGTTCGGGATCTGGATACGCGCACGCAACTACTGGAAGGCCTGGCCCTTCAGCTACTGAAAGGACCCCGCCCCCCTCACCCCTCGCACGCTCGGGGCGAGCCTCCGGACGGGGCCGCCACGCAGACTCCCGCGGGCAGAGCCGCCCGCAGGGCACACCGACCGGCGCCGGTGCCGGCAGAAGGGAGCACCATGAGGAACACCCCGCGCCGGAGGACTGGCCTCCAGCGCCGCAGACTGGCCGCCGCCTCGATGGCCGGCCTCGCCGTCCTCGCCGCAGGCTGTCGCGGCGGCGGTGAGGACCCGGGCGACGGTGGAGGTGGCGACGGCGGCGTCGCCACCGACGTCGGCGTCACCAGCGAGCCCTGCCCGGACGCCGTCAACGCCGACAACGGCTGCATCTACCTGGGCACCCTGTCCGACCTCACGGTGGGGCCGTTCGCCGCGCTCGGCCCGGCCATCACCGAGGGCCAGGCGGCGTTCTGGGCCCGGGTCAACGAGGAAGGTGGCATCGGCGGCTACGACGTCGACGTCGCCACCTACGTCCGGGACAACCAGTACAACCCACAGGTGACCAACCAGGTCTACCAGGAGATCAAGCCGGAGGTCCTGGCGCTGGCGCAGACCCTCGGCTCGCCGCCCACCGCCTCCATCGTCGAGGACCTCGACGCCGAGGACATCGTGGCCGCACCCGCCGGGTGGACCTCGCTGTACCTGTTCCAGGACGTGATCCTGGAGAGCGGGGCGACCTACTGCGCCGAGGCGATGAACGGCATCGACTACGCGGTCGAGACCTACCAGGCGCAGTCGGTGATGGCGATCCACTACGCCGGTGACTACGGCGAGGACGGCGCGGCCGGCGCCAAGGTGGCCGCGGACGCCAACGGACTGCAGTTCGCCAACGTCGAGACGACCGCGGGCCCGGACAACCAGGCCGCCGCGATCGCCGCGATCCGCGACCAGCAGCCCGACGTCGTCCTGCTGACGGTGGGGCCGACGGACACCGCGGCCATCGTCGGCCAGGCCGTCGCCGGAGGCTTCCAGGGCCGGTTCCTCGGCTCGTCGCCGGCGTGGAACGTCGCGCTGGGTGCCTCGCCGGCCGGGCCGGCGCTGCAGGCGTCCTACCAGGCGCTCGGCCCGTGGGCGCCGTGGGGCGGTGACACCGAGGCCCACCGGGCGGCGATCGAGGCCATCGGGGACGTCTCGCCCAACGAGGGCTACCTGCAGGGCTGGTTCTGGTCCTACCCGCTCCGGGCGGCGCTCGAGGCCGCCGCGGAGGCCGGCGACCTGACCCGCGCCGGTGTCCGGGAGGCGGCCGAGAACCTGGAGGAGGTCGACTACGAGGGGCTGCTCCCCGAGGGCTCGGGCAACTACGCCGGTGGGCCGAACGAGGTGGCCTCGCGGGCGACCTACATCAGCAACGTCGACCCGAGCGCCCCGACCGGGATCACCCTGGTCGAGGACGCGTACACCGGGCCGACCGCGGAGGCCTACGAGTTCAGCGGCCCCTGCTACGAGGTGGAGGACCTCGGCTGAGCTGAGCCGAGCTCATTCGGCGGCCGGTTCCCCCGTCATCCGCGGGGGGACCGGCCGTCGTCGTGCTGCGCCTGCTCGACGGCCCGGGCCAGCACCGCGGCCGGGACGGTGTCGGCCAGCAGCAGCGCCAGCCGGGTGAGGAAGGCCTCCCGCCCGTCCGCGGACGCGCGGTCCAGCCCCTCGCTGAGCACCCGCCACGCGGTCTCCAGGTCCGTCTCGGCCGGGCGGTCCGGCTCCCGGACCGGCCGGGTCCCGGCCGGCGCGCGCCCCGCGCGCACCGCGGCCGCGACGTCGGCGAGCCCGGCCGGCCCGGGCAGCCGGCACAGCAGCAGCCCGTCCGGGCGGACGACGACCACCTCGCCCGGCTCCGCCCCGAACGCGCCCGCCACGGCGCCGTCGGGGTCCTCGAGCACGATCCCGCCGCCGGGCACCGGCCCGTCCGGCGGGCCCACGAGCAGTGCCCGCACCGGCTCCGGTGCGAGCTCCCCGGCCAGCCGGTCCACGCCGGCCGCGAGCTCCGCCGCCGCGACGCCGACGCCGACGACGGCGAAGCCGGTGCCCCGCTCGGCGTCCAGCGACGAGGAGCGCGGGCCCGCGGCCGTGCGCACCCGAGCGGCCCGGTCGGCCAGCGGGTCACCGGGGTGCGGGGCGGCACCGGACGCGGGCCAGGTGAGCGGCGAGGTCCGGGCGTGGGTCGCGCTGGACTGGCGGGGGTCGAGCAGTTCCCGGAAGCGGGGACGGGTCGCGGCCAGAGCCAGGACGGCGTCCCGCGTGGCGGTCCAGCCGGGCGAGCCGGGCGTCATGATCCGCGTGCTCTTGCCCGCCGCGGCGACGTTCTGCTGCCAGGCCGAGCGGCGCTCGGTGGCGTAGGCGCGCAGCAGCGCGGGGGATGCGGTCCCGTGTACGACGGCGGCGAGCTGCCAGGCGAGGGTCTCGGCGTCCTCGATGCCGGAGTTGAGCCCGCGGACACCGAAGATCGGCACCAGGTGCGCGGCGTCGCCGGCGAACAGCACCCGCCCGTGCACGTAGTCGTCCAGGGACAGCGCGTGCGCCCGGTAGAGGCTGCGCCACTCGAGGGTCCAGGGGACGTCGGAGCCCAGCCAGTCCAGGTGCCGGGCGATCCGGGCCCGCACACGGTCCTCTCCGACCTCGACGTCGGCGTCCTCGCCGGGGGCGAGCTGGTAGTCGACCCGCCAGATGTCGCCGGGCTGGCGGTGCATGATGATCGTCGAGCCGGGGTTGCTCGGCGGGTCGAACCACACCAGCCGCTCCGCCGGGCGGTCGGTGGGCCAGTGGATGTCGGCGATGACGTACCGGCCCTCGTAGCTCGTACCGGCCAGCGGCAGTCCCAGCGCCTCGCGCACCCGGCTGCGGGCGCCGTCGGCCGCCACCACCCAGGAGGCCCGCAGCACCCGCGGCCCGGCCGGCGTCTCGACGTCGAGCTCCACGGCGTCCGCGCCCGGCCGGACGCCGGTCACCCGCGACCCCCACCGGACCCGCGCGGTTGGTGCCCCCTCCAGCGCGCCCGCGAGGACCTCCTCCACCTCCGACTGGGAGATGTTGACCATCGGCGGCCGGACGTCGGCGGCCCCGTGCGGCATCCGGAAGGACAGCACCTCCCCGGCCCCGGCGAAGCTGCGCCCGCCGGTCCAGGCCAGCGCCGTCCGCTGCACGGCGTCCCCGACGCCCAGGCGGGCCAGGACCTCCAGGCTGTGCCGGGACAGGCAGATCGCCCGGCTGCCGAACGACGCGGACAGCCCGGCCTCGAGGACGGTGACGTCGACCCCGCGGCGGGCCAGCCCGAGGGCGCCGGCCAGTCCGACCGGGCCCCCGCCGACGACCACCACCGGCAGCGGCGCCGCGCCCGCCGGCGTCGAGGGGTACTCGGCGGGCGGGTGCGGCGCGGGGCGCGGATAGGCGCTGCTCATGTCACCTCGTCGGCCGGTCGCCGGGTCCGGGGCGCCCATCCTGGCAGCACCGGCGGCCCGGGTGCCCGCCTTGACCGGCGGGCGGCTGCGGGCCACGGTGGCGGGCGTGCCGCCGCCGTCCCGCCGTCCGCCCGCGCGGTGAGCGAGGCGGGCCCTCCGCCCCCGGGGGACGAGGAGGAGCGGCGCCGGCGGGTCGTCGCCGCGATCTACGACGCCGACCCGGCCGTCCGCGCCCTGGGCATCGCCGTCGTCGCGACCACCGACGGGTCGGCCCGGGTGGAGATGGTCGTGCGCTCGGACATGGTCAACAGCCACCGGGTCAGCCACGGCGGGCTCACCTTCCTGCTCGCCGACACCGCCATGGCCTACGCCTCGATCCGTCCGGACGGCGCGATCGCGATGACCACCGCGGCCGACGTCGTCTTCTCCCGGCCCGCGCCGGAGGGTTGCCGGCTCGCCGCCGACAGCCGCCGGGTGCACCGGGACGGGCGCCGCGAGGTGCACGACGTTCGGGTGACGGACGAGAACGGGACGGTGGTCGCGCTCGTGCGCGGCCAGATGACGCACCGCGCTCCCTGACCCGCGGAGCCGGGCAGGGGAGCCCTGCCCGCGCCGGTCGGACCGGCGGGGGCACACTCATACCGCTGAGGTGCACTGACGAGGAGGACCCCGTGCGAGATGCGGTCATCTGCGAGCCCCTGCGGACCCCGGTGGGGGGCTTCGGCGGCACGCTGCGCGACGTACCGGTGCAGGAGCTGGCCGCCACGGTGATCCGCGCGGTCATGGAGCGCACCGGGCTGCCACCGGAGTCGGTCGACGACGTCCTGCTCGGCCACTGCTACCCCACGATGGACGCACCGGCGCTCGGCCGGGTGGCGGCGCTGGACGCCGGCCTGCCGGTCACCGCCTCCGGGCTGCAGATCGACCGGCGCTGCGGATCGGGCCTGCAGGCGGTGATCTACGCGGCGATGCAGGTGCAGTCCGGTTCCTCCGACGTCGTCCTGGCCGGTGGCGCGGAGTCGATGAGCAACGCGCCGTTCTACTCCACCGCGATGCGCTGGGGGGTCAAGGCCGGCCCCGGCGTCCTGCTCAACGACGGCCTGGCCCGCGGCCGGGTGACCGCCGGCGGCCAGAACCACCCGGTGCCCGGCGGCATGCTCGAGACCGCGGAGAACGTCCGGCGCGACTACAAGATCAGCCGCGAGGAGCAGGACGAGTACGCCGTCCGCAGCCACCAGCGGGCCGCCGCCGCCACCGACGAGGGCCGGTTCGCCGACGAGATCGTCCCGGTGACCGTGCGGTCGCGGAAGGCCGAGACCGTCGTCGACCGCGACGAGCACATCCGCCCCGACTCCACCGTCGAGACCCTCGCCAAGCTGCGGCCCATCCTCGGTAAGGACGACCCCGAGGCCACCGTCACCGCCGGCAACGCCAGCGGGCAGAACGACGGCGCGGCGGTCTGCGTGGTCACCTCCCCGGAGAAGGCCGCGGAGCTGGGGCTGCGGCCGCTGGCGCGGCTGGTCTCGTGGGGCGTCGGTGGCGTGCCGCCCAAGACCATGGGCATCGGCCCGGTGCCGGCGACGGCCAAGGCGCTGGACCTGGCCGGCGTCGCGCTCAAGGACGTCGACCTGATCGAGCTGAACGAGGCGTTCGCCAGCCAGGTGCTCGCGGTGGCCCGCGAGTGGGACCTGACCGAGTCGGACTTCGACCGGGTGAACGTCAACGGCTCGGGCATCTCCCTCGGCCACCCCGTGGGCGCGACCGGCGGGCGGATCCTCGCCACGCTCACCCGCGAGATGGCCCGCCGGGACGCCCGCTACGGCCTGGAGACGATGTGCATCGGCGGCGGGCAGGGCCTCGCCGCGCTCTTCGAGCGGGTGTGAGTGGGCGCGCCGTCCTCCCCGCGCGTCGCGATCGTCACCGGCGCCGCCGGCGGCATCGGCGCGGCCACCGCCCAGCGGCTGGCCGCTGACGGCTTCGCCGTCGCCGTCCTCGACCTCGAGGAGGCGGCGGCCGCCGGCACGCGGGAGGCGATCGAGGCGGCCGGGGGGACGGCGCTGGCCGTTGGCGCCGACGTCAGCGACGCCGCCCAGGTGCAGGCCGCCGTCGACCGGATCGCCGCGGAGCTCGGCCCGCCGGTGGTCCTGGTCAACAACGCCGGCGTCACCCGCGACAACCTGCTGTTCAGGATGACCGACGACGACTGGGACGTGGTCGTGCGGGTGCACCTGCGCGGCTCGTTCCTCATGACCCGCGCGGCGCAGAAGCACATGATCGACGCCCGGTGGGGCCGCATCGTGAACCTGTCCAGCACGTCGGCGCTGGGCAACCGCGGCCAGGCGAACTACTCGACCGCCAAGGCCGGGCTGCAGGGGTTCACCAAGACGCTCGCTGTGGAGCTCGGGAAGTTCGGCGTCACCGCGAACGCGATCGCGCCGGGCTTCATCGTCACCGAGATGACCCGGGCGACCGCCGCCCGCCTCGGCCGCGACTGGGCCGAGTACGAGGCAGAGCGCGCCGCGGCGATCCCGGTCAACCGCGCCGGCCGGCCCGAGGACATCGCGCACACCGTCTCGTTCCTCGTCAGCGAGGGCGCCGGGTTCGTCTCCGGCCAGGTCATCTACGTCGCCGGCGGCCCCCGCACCTGACGTGTCGGTTTCCGCGGAAACCGCCGGGGAGCGCCGCGTCGGTTTCCGCGGAGACCGCGGGGGAGCGCGGCGTCGGTTTCCGCGGAATCCGCGGGGTTCAGGACGACGGGTCGCGGTCGGGGTAGCGGGCGCGGGCCAGCGCGTACAGGCCGAACGCGGCGAACCCGGCCGCCACGCCGCCGAGCAGCCAGGGCCCGCTCCGCACCCCGGCGATCGCGGTCATGGCGCCGTCCAGGCCGGTGGCGGTGGAGACGTCGGCCGAGGTCGCCGCTCGCCACAGCAGCACGCCGACCAGGCCGAACGCGAGCCCCTTGGCCGCGTAGCCGACCCGGCCCACGGCGAAGATGAGCGGCTCCCACCGGTCGGGCGCGGCGGGCAGGTCGATGTCCTTCATGAAGCCGCCGGTGAACCCCCGCACCAGGCTGTAGGCGCCGACGGCGACCACCCCGGCCGCGACGCCGGCCACCAGCGCCGCCCCGCCGGGGATCTCCAGCGTCTCCCCGGTCAGCTCGCGCAGCCGCTCGTCGGCCTCGTACTCCGCACCGACGGCGAACAGCAGCGCGGTCCCGCCCAGGACGGCGTAGACCGCGGCCTTGGCCAGGCACTTGGCGCAGACGAACGCCGTCCGTCGCCGGTGCGCACGGTCGAGCAGGCCGGGCCACCACAGCAGCACCTCGCCGGCCTGCCACAGCGCCAGCGCCAGCAGGCCCAGCCCGATCAGCCAGAGCAGCACCGACCCGCCGGGGGAGCCGGCCACGGTGGACAGCGCCCCGGTCTGGTCGGCGTCGGTGCGGCCGGCCCCGCGGGCCAGCTGCGCGGCCAGCCAGCCGATGAGCAGGTGCACCACGCCGTAGGCGACCAGGCCGACGCGGGCGACCGCCTCGAGCACCGGGTGGTCGGTGACCTCCCGGGCGTGCCCGACCGCCCGGTGCACACGGTCCAGCAGCGAGCGGGGCGACGGCACGCCGTCGATCGTGCGGCCTTCGGCTCAGGTGCGCTCGGGGTAGCGGGCCCGGACGAAGCAGAAGGCGCCGAACGCGGCGATGCCGAGCGCGACCAGCGTCAGCAGCACCCGGCCGAAAGGTGCCTCGAGGACGGTGCGCAGGGCGCCGTCCAGGCCGCTGGCCTTGGCCGGGTCGTAGGTGATCGCGGCGTAGACCAGCAGTCCACCGACCAGGGCGAGTGCGACGCCCTTGGCCGGGAACCCGATCAGGCCGAGCTTCTCCACGAGGTCCCGGGTGCGGGGCGGGGCCTCGGCGAGGTCGATCTGCTTGAGGAAGCGCTTCGACACGCCCTTGTAGACGAGGTAGACGCCGACCCCGATGACGACGAGCCCGATGAGGCCGACCAGCCACCGCCCGCCCGGCCAGCCGAAGACGCCGGCGGTCTGCTGCTGCTGCGAGGACGAGGAGGACTGCCCGCCACCGCTGGCGAAGCGGATCGCCAGCACGGCCAGCGCGGCGTACGTGATCGCCTTCGCCACCGACTTGACGATCTTGGTGACCGCCTTCTTCCGCGCGTCGCCGGACGCCGACAGGCCGCTGCGCCAGCGCAGCACCTCGGCGAGCTGCCAGACGGCCAGGGCGATCAGCCCGATGGCGAGCACCCACAGCAGCGGCTTGCCCAGCGGCTGCTCGGACAGCGTGGCCAGCGCGCCGGACTGGTCGGCCGACTGGCCACCGCCGCCCCAGGCCAGCTGCAGCGCCAGCCAGGCGATCAACATGTGCACCACGCCGTACGCGATGAGGCCCACCCGGGCCAGGTGCTCGAGGGCGTCGCTGTTGCCCGCCCGGTCGGCCGCCCCCGCGGCCGACCCGGTCGTCCGTCGATCGCTCATGGCCGGCTCCTCTCCATTCCCACCCCGTGGGAATGATCAGCGTCGCACAGCGCGGGCTCCGCCGCTGGTCGGCGCGGGGGTGGCGGCGCTCGCCCGGCGCCGGGGCGGCCACCGGCCGGCGGTGAGGGACACTGGCTCCCGTGGTGGACGCGGGAGCGGTGTTGACGGCGCAGACGACCCCGGAGGCGGCCCGCCGGGCGTGGCCCCGGTGGGTGGCAGGCGGGGCGGCGCTGCTCGTCGTCGCGGTCGTCGCGGTGTTCTGGGAGGGCGGCCCGCGGCTGCTGCTGGGCGTGGTCGGTGCGCTGGTCGCCGGGCGGGGCGCGCTGCTCGCCCGCTCGGGGACGCGCGGGCCCGGTGCCGCCCTGGTCGCGGCCGGGCTGGCCGCGGTCGTCGTCGCCCTGGGAGCGGGCGGTCTCGCCGGCTGGGTGCTGCTGGCCGGCGTCCCGGCCGGGCTGCTGACCGGGGCACTGCTGCTGCTGCGTCGCGGTGGAGCGGTGCGCCGCAGCGGCCAGGCCGCGCTGGTGTGGTGGGGCCTGGTCACCGGGCTGCTCGCGGTCACCGGCGTCATGACCACCTGGGCCCGCGCCGCCGACGGCGCGGCGGTGGTCGCGGCGCTCGGCGTCGGCCTGCTGGGGGTGTTCGTCCTCGTGGGCGCGGCCAACCTGCGCACCCTGTCCGCGCAGCCGCCCGCAGCGGCCCGCCCCGCGGGGTGCGCCGGCTGCGCGTGCGGCGCCGGCGGCTGCGGCGCCCTGGGCTGAGCCCGGGCCCCCACCGGTGCCGCCCCGGCCCCCACCGGTGCCGCCCGGAACGGGCGGTGTCGTTCCGGTTACCCGGTGGTCGGAGCGGGGAACCCCCGGTTGCGTGAGCGGACACGTCTTCGTCGTCGGCGCCGACCTCCGCCGGCTGGTGTGCGACGACGTCCTGGTGCCGACCGACCGGGCGCTGCGGGTGACCGCCGGATGGCGGGAGCTCCTGCCGTCGGAGCTGGTCACCAGCGAGGACTCCGACGGCCTCTGTCTCGACCTCCGCTGGAACGGCGAGCAGCGGGTGCTCGAGGTGCCCGGGGACGCCTCCCCGAGGCTCTGGCTGGTCGACACCGTCGACGGCGCGGACCACGGGCCCGACTCCGACGGCACCCTGCCGTGGCTGCTCGACGGCGCCCGGCAGGCGCTGGCCGCGGTCGCCCGGCGGGAGGTGCGCCGGCCGGTGCACGGCCGGGCCCGCCGGCTGGTCGCGCTGCCGGCCCTGGGAACCGGCTGGGGCGGGGCGGCCGGGCGGCGCGGCACGCTCCTGCAGCAGCTGCTGCCGGTGCTGCGCGAGGCCGCCGGCGAGCACGGCTTCGACGTCGCGCTGGTGCTGCGCGGGCCCAGCGACCTGGCTGCGGCCCAGCGGGTGCGCCGCGGCGAGGAGGACGGCTGGCACCTGCCCGGGCACCTGCGGGAGCTGGCCGAGGACCTCGGCGAGCGGGCCCGCCGCGGGCAGCTGGCCGCGTTCGTCGGCGCGGGGGTGAGCGCCGCGGCGGGGCTGCCCACCTGGGAGCAGCTGCTCGACGAGCTGGCCGAGCGCTCCGGGCTGGACGGCGCCCTGCGGGCGGGGCTGACCCGGCTGCCGGCCCAGGACGCCGCGGCCCTGCTGGCCCGGGAGCTGGGCCGCGAGCAGCTGGAGGCCTTCGTCAAGGAGCGGTTCGGGCCCGGGCGCTACGCGCTCGCGCACGCGCTGCTCGCCGACCTGCCGGTGCAGGAACTCGTCACCACG
Source organism: Geodermatophilus sp. CPCC 205761 (assembly GCF_051383655.1). Taxonomy (NCBI): domain Bacteria; kingdom Bacillati; phylum Actinomycetota; class Actinomycetes; order Geodermatophilales; family Geodermatophilaceae; genus Geodermatophilus; species Geodermatophilus sp. CPCC 205761. The sequence continues at coordinate 11,907 of NZ_JALPKQ010000058.1, read as the reverse complement.
AACTACGACCCGCTGGTCGAGCTCGCCGCCGCCGACATCGGCCGCGAGCTGTCGGTGCTGCCCTTCGACGACGCCGTCCCCGGCCGGCCGTGGCTGCTGAAGCTGCACGGCGACGCCGCCCACCCGGAGAGCGTCGTCCTGACCCGCGAGGAGTACCTGCAGTTCGGCGACTCGCGGGCGGCGCTGGCCGGCGTGCTGCACTCGCTGCTGCTCACCCGGCACGTGCTCTTCGTCGGCACCTCGATGCAGGACGACGACCTCATCCGCATCGCCCACCAGGTGCGCAGCGCGATCCCGAGCCCGGGGACCGAGCCGCGGCGACGCAGCGGCACCGTGCTCACCCTGCGCGAGGACCCCGCCCGCGCCCGGCTGTGGGAGCAGGACGTCGAGACGGTCGCGATGGCGCCCGCGGACACCCAGCCGGCCGAGGCGGCCCGCCTCCTCGAGGTGGTGCTCGACCTGATCGTCTGCCTGTCCACCCCGCCGACGGGGTACCTGCTCGACCCGGCCTACCGGGGCCTGCTCAACGACGAGGAGCGGGCGCTGGCCGAGGCGCTGGGCGAGGTGGAGCGGGCGATGCCGGCGCGGGCGAGCACCTCGGCCACCGGCGAGGTCGCCGCCCTGTTGCGGCGGCTCGGCTCGCGGACCTGCGCGGAGGAGCAGGCGCCGGCCGACGGGGCCACCGACCGGGTCGACGACCGGCTGCAGCGCCAGCGCCCCGGCTGACCAGGGCAGGAATGGCCATTTCTGCCCTCCACAGCCCGCGGTTACCGGGGCCTCGGGGCTGGGCAGGGCCCTCCCATGCGCCGTCCCCGCCTCGACGACACCGTCCGGCTGCTCACCCAGGGCTGTGCCTGGCTGCCGGACAAGCGCCGGGCGCTGGGCCGGCGCACCGTGCCGACCCGGCTGGGGGGGCGGCGTTCGGCATCGAGGGTCCCGACGCCGCCCGCTTCCTCTACGACGAGGACCACGTCCGCCGCGCGCACGCCATCCCCGAGCCGGTGCAGGCCACCCTGTTCGGCACGGGCGCGGTGCACACCCTCGACGGCCACGAGCACCGGGTGCGCAAGGCGCTGTTCGTCGCGCCGCTCATGGACGCCGCCCGCACCGGCCCGCTGGTCGACTGCGCCACCACCGCGTGGGACGCCGCCGTCCCGGGCTGGGTCCGCCAGGGCCGCATCGTGCTCCTCGAGGAGGCCCGCGTGGTGCTGACCCGCGCACCAACCACCGTTGTCCCACTGTCCGCGCTCGCCGTCCGGCTGGCCCGGCTGCACGTCGACGTCCCCGAGCAGGACCTCACCATCTCGCTGCGGCGGATCCCGGCCCGGCCGGCTGACGGCGTGGTGGTCGACGTGCGCGGCACCTCCTGAGACCGGCCGGTCGCGCTCCGCAACGGGCGCGCGGGAGGCGGTCCTGGCCGCCGGCCGGCCGTGGTCTGATCGGGACCGGCTGTGGAGGGGGAGAACACCGATGAGCAGGGTGCTGGCACCGCTGACCGCGATCGTCGGTCTGGCCGCACTGGTCGTCGGCCTGGTGTGGTCGGAGCTCGACGTCTCCTCCATGCACAGCGTCACCCTCGTCGGGATCGGCGCACTGGCGCTGCTGGTCGCCGCCGCGATGGCCGGCCTGCACGAGGCGGCCGCGCTGATGTCCCGGCGCCGCCGGCACTGACCCCGCGCCGCCGGCACTGACCCGGCCCCGGCCCGCCCTCCGAGGGGCCGACATGGCCATTTCTGCCCCGCGGGGGCCGATTCAGGCGAGGCGGGTGAGCTCCTCGGGCAGCGGGCCGGGGGAGAGGACGCCGAGCCGCTGGGTGGCGCGGGTGAGCGCCACGTACAGGTCGTTGTGGCCGCGCACCCCCTCGTCGAGCACCCCCTGCGGGTCGACGACGAGCACCGCGTCGAACTCCAGGCCCTTCGCCTCGGTCGGCGTGATCACCACCGGGCCCAGCGTCGAGTCGGCGTCCGGGCCGGAGGAGACGCCGTCCACCCGCGTCGCGACCGCGGCGGCCAGCTCGGCGACCCGGCTGGCGGGGACGACGACGGCGGTGGTGCCCTCGTGCGCCGCCCACTCCGCGGCCACCTCCGCGACCCGGCCGGCCAGCGCGCCGGCGGCGGTCACCTCGGCCCAGGGCGCGGCGGTGCCGGGCCGGACCGACCGCGGCGCCGTGGCACCGGTGCCGCCGGCGGCCAGCACGTCGGCCGCGACGGCCATGATCTCCGCCGGGGTGCGGTAGTTGACGGTCAGCTCCTCCAGCCGCCACGCCGCGCCGACGTGCGGCTCCAGGGTGTCCGCCCACGCCGACGCCCCGGCGAGCGTCCCGGTCTGGGCGAGGTCGCCGACGGCGGTCATCGACCGGGTCGGGCAGCGGCGGACCAGCAGCCGCCAGGCCATCGGCGAGAGCTCCTGCGCCTCGTCGACGACGACGTGGCCGAAGGTCCAGGTGCGGTCGGCGGCGGCCCGCTCGGCGGTGGTGCGGGTGTCGACCGCCCGCTGCCGCTCGGCCAGCTCCTCGGCGCCGATGAGGTCGCCGGCGCTGAGCACCTCGGCCTCGAGGTGCTCGTCCTCCAGGTCGATGGACCGCGAGCCGTGCAGCACGTCGAGGGTCTCCTGCGCCTCGGCCAGCCGGCGCCGGCGGTCCCGCTCCTCGCGGGCGCGCTGGGCGCTGTCGTCGAAGCCGAGCAGCTCCTCGGCCTCCTCCAGCAGGGGGACGTCGCCGGGCGTCCACGCCGCCCCGTGCCGGCGGTGCAGCAGCGCCCGCGTCTCGTCGTCCCACCCCGGGGTGGCGCGGGCGACGCGGGCGGGGTCGCCGTAGAGGTCGCGGAGCAGCCGCTCCGGGGTCAGCACCGGCCACAGCTCCTCCACCAGCCCGCGGACGGCGTGGTCCTCGGCGACCTCCTTGCGCAGCGCGGACAGGTCCTCGCGGTCGAGCAGGTCGGCACCGAGCCGCTCGGCGTACCGCTTGGTGAGGAGGTCGACGATCCGGCGGGCGAAGTGCGGGCGGGCCAGGTTGTGCAGCCGGTCGGCCTTGCGGGCGGCGTTCTGCGCCCGGGTGACGTCGATCGGGCGCAGCCGGAGGACGTAGCCCTCGATGGTCACCTCGCGCGGGCGCTCGGGCACGACCTGCCGGTCGGCGACCGCCCGCGCCAGCACCTCCACCATCTCCAGCCGGCCCTTGACCGCGGCCGTCTCGGGCGACTCCACCCCGCGGGCGTCGAGGCCGGGACGCAGCTGACCCAGCCCGGCCAGCAGTACGCCGGTCTCGCCGAGGGAGGGCAGCACGTCGGCGATGTAGCGGAGGAAGGTCGGCGTCGGGCCGACGACGAGCAGGCCGCGGCGGGCCAGCCGCTCGCGGTGGGTGTAGAGCAGGTAGGCCGCGCGGTGCAGGGCGACGGCGGTCTTGCCGGTGCCGGGGCCGCCCTGGACGACGAGGACGCCGCGGTCGTCGGCGCGGATGATCCGGTCCTGCTCGGCCTGGATGGTGCGGACGATGTCGGTCATCCGGCCGGTGCGGGCGGTGTCGAGGGCCGCCATCAGCGCCGCCTCGCCGGTCAGGCCGGAGGTGGCGACCCCGCCGGTGAGCACCTCGTCGTCCAGCCGGACCACCCGGCGGCCGCGGGTGCGGATGTGCCGGCGCCGGGACACGCCCAGCGGGTGCACCGGGGTGGCGGTGTAGAAGGGCCGGGCGGCCGGTGCGCGCCAGTCGACCAGGGCGGGGTCGCCGCCGGCGTCGTCGGCGGCCAGCCCGATCCGGCCGATGTAGAGCGGGCCGTCGTCGGTGCGGTCGATCCGGCCGACGCACAGGCCGGCCTCGGCGGCGTCCAGCGCGGTGACCCGCTCGGTCTGGAACCGCACGGTGGCGTCGCGCTCCTGCAGCGCCTGCGGGTCGACCGCGGGCCAGGAGATGGCTTGCCGGAGCCGCCGGCTGGCGAGGTCGCGGGCGGCGTCGAGGCGGCCGTAGAGCTCCTCGACGTACTGCTGTTCGGCGTCGATCTCGGGGTGGGGAACGACATCGGGCTGCGTCGTCGGCACTGCACGTCTTCCTGTCGGCGTCCGTCTGCGGCAACAGACGAACGTCCATGGTGCCCCCGCATTCCCCGATGTGCGGCGCGCCGCCCCGCCTACGCTCGTTCCATGGGTGCCGGGCTGCTCGTCGCGCTGACCCTCCCGGGCCTGGTGCTGCTCCTCGTCGCGCTCGCGGCGGCGGAGCAGCTGTGGTCCCGGCTGGGCCGGCGCAGCCCGGTCACGCGGCGGGAGCGGCACGCGCTGGCGGCCGGCGGACTGGACGTCTTCTCCGCCGCACTCGCCCCGGGCCGGGCGGTCGACCTGGAGCAGCAGCGCATCCAGGAGACCAGGCGGGTCGACGTCGAGGACGGCGCGCCGCCGACCAGCACCGTGGACCTGGCCGGCGGCGTCGCCGTGCTCGTGGTGGGGCGCTCAGCCCGCCAGTAGCCGGCGCAGCCAGTCCAGCCGGGCCGCGCGCGCCTCCCGGGAGATGGTCGCGTCGGGGGCGAACCCGTCGAAGCCGTGGAAGCCGCCGGGCCACACGTGCAGCTCCGCGCGGCCCCCCGCCTGCCAGATGCGGGTGGCGTACTCGACGTCCTCGTCGCGGAAGGTCTCCGCGGAGCCGACGTCGATGAACGCCGGTGGCAGGCCGGACAGGTCGGTGGCCCGCGCCGGGGCGGCGTAGGGGGAGACGTCGGGACCGCCGCGGGCGTCGCCGAGCAGCGCCGTCCAGCCGGTGTCGTTGGCGGTGCGGTCCCACACGCCGAGGCCGGCCATCTGGTGGGACGAGACGGTGTCGTTGCGGTCGTCGAGCATCGGGCACATCAGCAGCTGCCCGGCCAGGGCCGGGCCGCCGCGGTCACGGGACAGGAGGGCCAGCGCCGCGGCCAGGCCCCCGCCGGCGCTGCCCCCGCTCAGCACGATCCGGTCCGGGTCGATGCCCAGCTCGCCGGCGTGCTCCGCGGTCCAGACCAGCCCGGCGTAGCAGTCCTCGACGGGGCCGGGGTGCGGCGTCTCGGGGGCCAGCCGGTACTCGACCGACACGACCGCCGCGCCCAGCTCCTCGGCGTGCTCGACCATGCCGAGGACCCCGGAGCGGTTGTCGCCGGCGATCATGCCGCCGCCGTGGGTGGAGTAGATCGCCGGGGTCGGCCCGGTCGCGGCGGTGGGGCGGCAGATCAGCAGCGAGACGTCCGGGGCGCCCGCGGGCCCGGGGACCGCGCGCTCCTCGATGGTGAAGGCGCCGCCGCGGCGCAGGTCGTCGTCGGTCGGCCGCGGCATGAGCTCGCCCTGCCGGAGCACCGGGATCATCTCCGCGGTCAGGGGCGTGGAGAACACCTCCGCGAACTGCTCCAGCGCGACCGCGCACTCCGGGTCGAACGGGGGCGGCGGGCCGATCTCCGCGGCGGGACCGGCGGACGGCGACGTCAGGGTCACGGGACCTCCTGCGCTGGGGACGACGGCGGAGCGGCCGTCGTCGGCCATCCTGGTCCCCTCCCGTCGAGGTGGGCCACCAGCCGGTCGGCGAGCTCGGCCGGGCGGCTGAGCGCGACCAGGTGCCCGCCGGGGACCTCGTCGACCGGCAGTCCCAGCCGCTCGGCGGCGATCCGCCGCTGGAAGGCGAGGGGGAAGAAGCGGTCGTCGCGGCCGGCCAGGACACGGGTCGGGACGTCGGGCCAGCGGTCCAGCGGCCACGGCTCGGCGAACGGCGTCCCCGACTGGGCGAATTCCGGAGGCCCGGTGGCCAGCACCTCGGGCGGCACGTCGTGGGTGAAGGTGTCGCCGAGGTCCTCGGGGTCGTAGGGCCAGCCGTGCTCGCGCGCCGCCTCCTCCCGCGCCCGGGCCTGCCCGGTCGCCGTCCACCACTCGCCGCCGCTCTCGCCCGGTCGAGGGACCATCGCGTTCAGCAGCACCAGCAGGTCGACCCGGGTGGCGCGGCAGACCAGCGGCGCGGTGAGCGCACCCATCGACTGGCCGACGACGGCCAGCGGCCCGTCCCGGGCTCCGTCGAGCGCCTCGACCACCGTCCGCGTGTACCGGTCGAGCCCGGCGGAGTCGTCGCCGGCGGGCAGCTCGACCGGGACGGCGGTGGCGCCCCGGCGCTCCAGCTCGGGCACCAGCCGGTGCCAGTACCAGGCCTGCCCGCCGGCTCCGGGCACGAGGACGAAGGTCGCGGTCACACCGTTCCGACCGCCGGGGGAGCCGGGACTCATCGCCGGTCAGAACAACCCGGCCAGCCCGTGCAGGACGTCGGCGACGGCGTCACCGGGGAGGTCGGCGTCGGTGGACGTCGCGGCGCCCAGCTTCTCACTGCCGGTGAGGGTCGCGATGCCGTCGTCGGCCCGGTCGGCGGAGGTCAGCGTGCTGTAGCCGTACTCGTACCCGACCTCCCAGTACGTCCAGCCGCCGGCCTGGGCGAGGACGACGGTCACCGTCGCGTACGCGTAGCCGGCGGTCGCCGCGGGCTCGGAGTAGTCGGCGTAGCCGTCGTCGTCCACGTCGTGGGCGTAGGCGTCCACGTACCCGTCGAGGTCGGCGTCGGCGCCCCACACGTCGGGCAGCCCGTTGTAGGTCGTGTCGACGCCGACCTCCTCGACGTAGCCGTCCTCGTCGCTGTCGAAAGCGAAGGTGTCGGCCCAGCCGTCGAGGTCGGTGTCGACGGTGATCTGCTCGGCGACGCCGTCCTCGTCCCAGTCGATGGCCCAGGTGTCCTCGTAGCCGTCCCCGTCGTCGTCGAAGCCGTAGCCGTCGGCGTAGCCGTTGCCGTCGGTGTCGTAGGCGGTGAACGCCACGGACGAGGCCGACGCGGTGCCGGCGCCGGCGAGGACGGTCGCGACGGCGGCGACCGGGACGGCGGTGCGCAGCAGGGTGCGGGTCAGGGTCATGGCGGGTGCCTCCTCGGGTGGGGGAGCCGGCGGTCCGGCTCGCTGCGAGGACGCTCCCGCCGGGCGCTGGCGGGGCGCTGGGGCGGCACTTGGACGACCGCTTGCAGCACCTCTAGGAGCGGTGCGGGTTCCGCTCCAGGACGGCAACCCGCAGGTCACCTCCCCGACATGTCGGCCGCCTACGGTCGGATTGCGCACCACAGGAGGTAGACATGACCACGATCACCACAGACCGGGCCCCCGCCGACCGGCAGGCCCGCCGCCCGTCGCGGTCCCGCAACCGCCCGCGCCTCGACCGCACGCCGTGGACCTGCGCCAACTGCCTGCGGCAGACCGTGCCGCCGCGCAAGCGCTGCGGCGACTGCGGCACGTCGCGCTACTAGAAGGACCCCCTGCCCACCACCGCTCGCACGCTCGCGGCGGGACCCTGCAGGGGGCCGGTCCGCAGGCTCGGGGCGGGACCCGGGACGGGGCCGCGGCGGGACCCCGCGGGGGCCTGGGGGTCAGGGGGCCGGGGGCGCACCCCGCAGCCGGACGACGGCGGCGCGGTGCTGACGGCGGCCGGTCAGCCGCCACGCCAGCCGGGTGCCCGGTGAGAGGCCCGCGAGCAGCCGGGTGCGGTCGCCGGGGCAGGCGTCCTCGAGTGCGAGGCCGAGCACGAACAGCTGCTCCCGGGCCGACAGCGTGCGGCGCGCGGCCCGGGTGACCGCCGTCCAGGCCTCGGCCGGGAGGTGGTCCGCGATCAGCGGCAACAGCTCCCGATCCTCCTCGGCGGTCTGCGCGTCGACGGCGTCGGCGAGGGCCCGGCAGGCCATCGCGAAGGCGTCCCGCGCGCTCGCGGCCTCGGCCACCGCCCACTGCCGCGCGGCGGTGGACAGGTCGCGCAGCCGGTGGTCGAGGCCGGCGACGCGGGCGGTCCAGTCCTGCACCCGCTCGCGGGCGGCGTCCACGCGGTCGGCCGGCAGGGCGCGCAGCAGCGCCGGCCACAGCAGCTCGCGCTCGGTCGCGTGGTGCTGGAGGAGCAGCCGGCCCATGAGGTCGGCGTGACGGGTCAGGGTCCGGGTGCGGTCGACGTCGTCGGCCGGCGCCCAGGCGGCCAGGTCGGCCAGCAGGCGCAGCTCGCGGCGCACCAGCTGGTGGACCACCCGCTGGTAGGCGACGGCGCGCGAGGGCGGGCCGTCGACGGGCGGGGCGGTGGGGCGGGGGAGGACCGCGGCGGCGGTCATGAGACACCTCGTGGCGGGTCGTTCGGCTCTCGGATGCCGAGGAGCGTAGGGACGCCGCTGTCCCGGGCGACAGGGTTTTCCGTCCCTCCCGGGGCGGGACACCGCGGGATCCCCGCCGGGTCGGACGGCGGGTCCACCGCGCGGTGGACAGCGGGCCGCCGCGGTGGCGACCGAGGGCGACAGGAGGGGTACCGGACGGATACGTTCGCCCGGTGAGCGCGATCATGCGGAACCGCGTCCGCGTGAGCGGGGTGCCCGACGGGCGACCGATGCTGTTCGCCCACGGGTTCGGCTGCGACCAGGAGATGTGGCGGTTCATCGCGTCGGACTTCGAGGTGGACCACCGCGTCGTCCTCTTCGACCACGTCGGCTCCGGCCGGTCGGACCTGTCGGCCTACGACCCGGTCAAGTACGGCTCCCTGCAGGGGTACGCCGACGACGTCGTGGAGATCTGCCGCGAGCTCGAGCTGACCGACGTGGTGTTCGTCGGCCACTCGGTGAGCTCGATGATCGGCGTCCTCGCGGCCGCGCGGGCCCCGGAGGTCTTCGGGGCGCTGGTGATGGTCGGCCCCAGCCCCCGCTACGTGGACGACGAGGACTACACCGGCGGGTTCTCCCGGGCCGACATCGCCGGGCTCCTGGAGTCCCTGGACAGCAACCACCTCGGCTGGTCGGCGGCCATGGCGCCAGTGATCATGGGCAACCCCGAGCGGCCCGAGCTCTCCGAGGAGCTGACCAACAGCTTCTGCCGCACCGATCCCGACATCGCCCGGCAGTTCGCCCGCGTCACCTTCCTCTCCGACAACCGCGCGGACCTCCCCACCGTCCGGGTCCCCACCCTCGTGCTGCAGTGCAGCGCCGACGCGATCGCGTCCGAGGTGGTCGGCCGGTACGTGCACGAGCACGTGCCCGGCAGTGTGTTCACCCAGCTCGCCGCGACCGGGCACTGCCCGCACCTCTCGGCGCCGGAGGAGACGACGGCGGCCATCCGGGCCTTCCTGTCCGCCTGACGGCCCCCGCCATGGACGACCCGGGGCGCACCGACCCCGCCCTCGACGAACTGCTGGAGGACGATCCGGCCGACCTCTACGAGAACGCGCCCTGCGGCTACTTCTCGACGCTGCCCGACGGCCGGGTGGTCAAGGTCAACCGCACCTTCTGCGAGTGGACCGGCCGGAACGCCGCGGACCTGCTCGGCTCCCGGTTCCAGGAGCTGCTCAGCATCGGCGGGCAGACCTTCTACGAGACCCACCTCGCGCCGCTGCTGCGGATGCAGGGCGCGGTGCGGGAGGTGGCGCTCGACGTCGTCCGGGCCGACGGCACGTTGCTGCCGTGCCTGGTCAACGCCGTCGAGGTGCGCGACGAGACGGGTGCGCCGGTGCTGGTGCGGGCGACGGTGTTCGAGGCGACGGCGCGGCGCCGGTACGAGCGGGCGCTGCTCGCCGCCCAGCGCGCGGCCGCGGAGTCCGAGGCCCGGTCGCGGGTGCTGCAGCAGGTGGTGTCCGAGGTGTCGGCGGCGACGTCTGTCCGGGACGTCGGCCAGGTGATCGTGTCCCGCAGCCGGGAGGTGGTGTCCGCGACCGGCGCGGGGCTGTGGCTGGCGACGGAACGGCGGGGCAGCGCGCGCCCCGAGCCGTCGCTGCCGCCGGTCGAACTGCTCGCCGTCGACGGGATCCCCGAGGAGCTGCTCCGGGAGATGGAGGCGGCGGCGATCGGCGGCGCGGAGCTGGTCCGCAGCGGCGGGGTGCACACCGTCCCGCTGGGCGCCGGGGTCCGGTCGGTGTGGCCGGGGCTGGCGCGGGCGATGGCCGACACCGGGCAGGAGGCGCTGGTCGTCGTCTCGGTGAACGCCGACAACCGGCACCTCGGCGCGCTGGTCCTCGTGCTGGGGGCGGCGGGGGAGAGCGAGCTGATCGACCTCGCCGAGCCGGGGCAGCGCGGCACGCTGGGCAAGGCCGACGCCGACCTGCTGGCCACGATCGGCCGGCAGGCCGGGCAGGCGATCGAGCGCGTCCGGCTGTTCGAGGAGACCGCGCGGCAGGCCGGGCGCTCGGCGTTCCTGCTCGACGCGTCCCGGCTGATGGCCTCGGCGGTGAGCGTCAGCCAGACGGCGGAGCAGCTGGCCGAGCTGGCGGTTCCGCGGCTGGCCGACATCTGCGTCATCGACCTCGCCGGCGAGCACGGCCTGACCCGCCCGGCGGCGCGGCACGGTGACCCGGTGCTCGGACCGCTCATGGCCGAGCTGCAGGAGCGGCACCTGCCGCAGCGGGGCGATCCGCACCCGGGTGCGCAGGCGATGCGGCAGGGCCGGACGGTGTGGATCCGCCAGGTGACCGACGAGTGGCTCCAGCGGATCGCGACCGACGCGCGGCACCTGGAGATCGCCCGGTCGCTGGACCTGACGGCCCTGGTGTGCGTGCCGCTCATCGCCGAGGGCCGCACGCTCGGCGTCCTGACCCTCGGGGCCGACAAGCGGCGCGGGCCGTTCACCCCTGCCGACATCGAGGTCGCCGAGCAGCTCGCCCTGCAGGTGGCCCAGGTGGTGGACAAGGCGCAGCGGCTGGAGCTGGAGACGCTGACGTCGCACACACTCCAGGCCAACCTGCTGCCGCCGGCGCCGCCGCCGGTGCCCGGGCTCGCGGTCGCCGTCCGGTACCTGGCGGCCAGCCGCGGCGCCGACGTCGGCGGCGACTTCTACGACGTCGTCCCCCTGGCCGGCGACCAGGTCGCGCTGGCGGTGGGGGACGTCGTCGGCCACGACATCACCGCCGCCGCGGTCATGGGGCAGCTGCGCAGCGTCTACCGGGCGGCGCTGGCCGACCGGCCGTCGCCGAGCGCGGTCATCGACCGGCTGCAGGCCGGCTGGTCGCTGCTCGGGCTGCAACGGATGGCGACGGCGCTGTTCGCCACGCTCGACCCGGAGACCGGTCAGCTGCGGGTGGCCTCGGCCGGGCACCTCCCGCCGCTGCTGGTCGCCGGGACGGACGCGGCCCTGCTCGACGTCCGGCCCAGCCGGATGCTGGGCGCCCCGCCGGCGCCGGCCCCGGCGGCGGAGTGGGCGGGGATCCTGCCGCGCGGTGCCACGCTGCTGCTCTACACCGACGGCCTGGTGGAGAGCCGCGTGGCCGACATCGACGAGGGCTTCGCGCGGCTGCTGGGCGCCGCGGTGCGGGCGGGCACGTCCGACCCCGACGAGCTGTGCGACCGACTGCTGGCGGAGCTCGCCGGCGACGTCCGGGGCGACGACGTCGCACTCCTGGCGATCACCCGGCTGCGGTAGCGCGCCGCCCCTGGCGCCGGGCAGCCGCGCGCGCGACCATCGGGCTACGGCACGTGCGGCGCGGAGGCGGCCATGGAGCGTTCCCCCAACCCGGTGACCGACGCCATCGACGGGGCCACCGGCGACATCACGATGTCCGGCGACGCGATGCGCTGGTCGCCGGAGCTGGCCGACGGGCAGGGGCACGGCCCCACCGGGGCGTTCCCGGGGGTCGACGTCGCCGCCGGGTTCGGCTCGTTGCTCGGTCTGGACGGCGCAGGGGTGCGGCGGCTGGTCTCGGGTGCGGTGAACCAGCTGACCACGGTCGCGACCGACGTCGTCTCCGAGCTGCGTCAGCTGACCCGCGGCCCGTCCGAGGAGGACCCCGAGCGCTGACGCCCGGGAAGCCCGCCGGCCGACCCTCTGGCACCCTGCGGAGGAGGCAGCAGCCACACCGACGTGGGGGTCGCAGCGCATGAGCAGTCCGTTGAGTCTGGCGCCGGCGCCGCGGTCGGAGGCGGCCGAGCGGGTG
>NZ_JALPKQ010000057.1:0-30788 GCF_051383655.1 Geodermatophilus sp. CPCC 205761 | reverse complement strand
GACCTGGTCGGCGGTGATCTGTCCGGCGGCGAACCCGGCGGCCAGGGCCGGCAGGTGCTCCAGTGCCCGGCCGTTGCCGACCACCCGGCGGACCGCGGCCGGGGACAGCCGGGCGTGGCCGCGCAGCCAGGACGGCATCGTCGTGAGACCGTCGTGTTCGGCGGCGCCGGCCAGCTCGCACTGCCGCACGGTGCGCGTGATCTCGGCGGCCAGCCGGTTCTCCGCGACCAGCAACCCGCGCAGCCGGTCCAGCAGCGCCGGCCCGAACAACGAGTCCAGCTCGTCGTCGGCCAGCCCGTCCAGCGCGACCGCCAACTCACCCATGTGCGCCTCCCACCACGCTTCGATCAGGTGTTCGAAGTCTACCTCGCCGGGAGTTCAGCAGCGCCTGAATCCCCAGGTCAGTCGCCCGTCCACAGATCCCGGGGCGGTCTTGCACAAGCCCTGCACCGCCTCCCATGACCCGCCCGCCGTTGAGGCTGCCGGCGTCCACGACGAGCCGCCGTACTCGGGGTGAGCAGCGGCTGCGCCGGCGAGGTGGCTCCAGCCGATGCCTGCCTCGAGTGCCGAGCCGACCTGACGGTTCAGCGCGCGAGATCGAGTTCCTCGGCGCCGGGATGGCGGCCGCTCAGGATGGATCCATCTCCCCGCCCTCACTGGCGGTACTCAGGCGTGCGGAAGGCTGAGGCGGTCCAGGTCGGCGCCGGAGAGGGTGACGACCTCCGGGTCGTAGCCGAAGCGCACCGTCACCTCGCCCAGCCGCGCCTCGACCAGCGTCGTCGGGCGCTCGGGTGAGCCGTCGGCCGGGCGGTACCACCAGCGCTCGGCGAGCAGCGGCAGGCCGCGATGGCGCAGGAACGCCGCCGCCTGCTCCCGCGCCGGGAAGGCCCGCAGCGGAGAGCCGAAGAGGGAGCGCGCCACGCACACGTCCGCGCCGTCCCGCCGCTCGGCGGTCAGGTAGCCCACGAGTTCGCCGTCCTCACGGCGGTGCACCGGCTCCAGCTCCTCGGTTCGGGTCATGTCCCGACGGTAGGGAGACCGGCAACCGGGTTTCGCAAGCTTGCGGATTCCTTGCGGTTGCCGGGCGGGGACCCTGCGGTTGGCCCTCCAGAGTTCTCCCTGTCGCCGGGACACGGCGACGAACCGGACCGAGGAGGACCACCGTGACCGCCCAGAACGCCCGACTCCGCGCCAACCGGAGGCGCGTCCTTGCCTCCGCCGGCGTCCTCGGGGTCGCCGCGACCGTCGCGGGCCTCGGCACCTTCGGCACGTTCACCGACAGCACGACGCCGGTGGTGACCCAGCTCGACACCGGGGTGCTCTCGATCGCGCTCACCGAGGCCGCCGACGCCGCGACCCTGTCGCTGTTCGACAACGGCAGCTTCCTGGCCGGCGACGCCGAGAGCTCGGCGATCGACCTGGTCAACGACGGCTCGGTGGCGCTCTCGGAGCTGCGGCTGACCTCGACGGCGACGACGTCGAGCGTCCTGGACTCCGACGCGGACGACGGCCTGCAGCTGCTGGTCGAGTCGTGCTCGGTGGACTGGGAGCTGAACGCGGGCCTGTGGTCCTGCGCCGGGACGACGGCCCGCCACTACGCCGGCCCGGTCGTGGCCGACACCGCCCTGGGCGGCTCCGCGGGCCTCGCGGCCGCCGGGGTGGACCACCTGCTGCTCACCGCGTCCCTGCCGTCGACGACCACCGCCGACCTGGTCGCCGGTGCCGTCAGCGAGCTGGACTTCACCTTCAGCGCGGTCCAGCGCGACGGCGGAGCCCGATGAGCCGGCCCTCCGGGGCCTGACAGACAGCCGGCGTCTCCCTTGCACGGGGGGATGGAGCCGCCGGCAGCACGACCGGCGACGCTGTGGGGGACAGCGTCGCCGGGAGCACCACCGACGACGTTGCGGGGGAACAGCGTCGCCGGGAGCACGACCGGGGGCGCTGTGGGGGACGGCGTCGCCGGGAGCACCACCGGCGTCACCGTGGGGGACGGTGCCGCCTCCCGGGGGACGTCCGGTACGGCTGTGGGGGACAGCGGTGCCGGACGGGGACGACGAGGCCGGTCGCGGACATCCGCGACCGGCCTCGCCGCGTGTGGGGGCCGCCGGGGAACCCGTCGCGGACGGAGATCCACCATGGGGGCTGCGCCACGCCCGGGCCACGCAGTACGTTCGATCGGTGACCGACGGTGAGGACAAGCGCCCGCCATCGGCGCCTGCCCGCACCCGCAGCGGCGTCCGACGGCTCGACCCGGCGCGCGACCAGGCCATCGCGGCCGCGGTGCTGGAGGTGCTCGGCCGCGACGGGTACGCCGCCCTCACCATGGACGCGGTGGCCCTGGCCGCCGGGGTGGGCAAGGCGACCATCTACCGCCGCTGGTCGAGCAAGTCCGAGCTCCTGCTCGGCGTGATGGACGTGCTGGGCGAGCTCATCGTCGCCCCGGACACCGGCACGCTGCGTGAGGACATGCTCGGTCTGCTCACCTCGACGCTGGACCTGCTCGCCGGCCCGCCCGGCCGGGCCACCCGCAGCCTGATCGGGGCCGTGCTCGACGACTGCGTCCTGGCCGAGGCATTCCAGCGGGGCCCGCTCGCGCACTGGGACCGCGCGTGGGCCACCGTGCTGGACCGGGCGGTGGAGCGTGGTGAGGTGAGCCGGGCCGCGGCGGACTCGCTCGCGGTCGAGGCCGGGACGGCGGTGGTCGCCCTGCGCTGGCTGGTCACCGGCCGGACGCTGGACGCCGACGTCGTGCGGGAGCTGGTCGACGGCGTGATGCTGCCGCTGTTGCGCGCCCGGTAGCTGCGGGTTTTGGATCGCCCCGGACGGGGCAGCGCAGGGCCTCAGACGCGGGAGGCCGGGTGAACCTCGAGAAGGTCGTCTTCGGCTTCTTCGTCGTGCTCGCCGCCACCCTGAACTTCGGGTTCTTCATCGGCGACATCGACGACCCCGAGCTGCACAACCCCTACGAGCTGTTCGCGGCGGTCGTCGTCAACCTGATCGCGACGGTGCTGAAGTTCGGTGACCGCACCCAGATCGGCGCCGTCCACCTGGCGACCAGCCTCGTCGCCGACCTGCAGCTGATCGGCGCCACGCTGATGTTCGGCTACGCCTCGTACGTCTCCACGGCCGGCATGACCCCCGCCTGGACGGCGAGCGTGGTCTCGCTGTCCGGGGGCGCGCTGCTGGCCAACATCGTCTCCGTCGTCCTGCTCGTCGTGGAGACGGTGTCCTTCCACCGCGGGTGACGGAGGTCGTCGTGGGCAACCCCCTGCTCGCCTTCTGGCGGAACGTCTTCGGCCGCGAGGACGACCGGCCGGTGCGCCGCAGCACCCTCCTGGTCGCCGCCGCGTCGGCGGCCGAGGCCTCGGCGACGATCTTCCTGGTCATGCGGCGGATGCGTGCGCCGCTCATCGTGCTCATCGTCATCTTCGCGGTCAGCGTGCTCGGGCTGACCCTCATCCCGGGGCAGGACCTCGAGGGCGACCCGTACCGGATGGGGTTCTTCGACGCGTTCTACGTCATGAGCTACACGGCCTCGACGATCGGCTTCGGCGAGATCCCGTACCCCTTCACCTACAACCAGCGGATGTGGGTGACCATCTCGATCTACCTGACGGTGGTCGGCTGGGCCTACGCCATCGGTTCGCTGCTCGCCCTCCTGCAGGACCGCGCGTTCCGCTCGGCGCTGGCCCTGCAGCACTTCACCCGCAAGGTGTCCCGGCTGCGCGAGCCGTTCCTGCTGATCGCCGGGTACGGGCGCGCCGGCGAGCTCCTCGGGCGGTCGATCGACGCGCTCGGCCGCCGGTTCGTCGTCCTGGACGCCAACTCCGAGCGGATCGACGACCTGGAGCTCGCCCCGCTGCACGCCGACGTCCCCGCCCTGGCCGCCGACGCCCGCGACCCCGGGCACCTCACCGTGGCCGGCCTGAACCACGCGTGCTGCGAGGCGGTCGTGGCGCTCACCGACGACGAGGAGACCAACCTCACCGTCGTCATGGCCGCCGCGCTGCTCCGGCCCGAGCTGCCGGTCATCGCCCGCGCCACCTCCCGGGCCATGGCCGACCGGATGCGGGCGTTCGGCGACCCCAGCGTGGTCGACCCGTTCGACCGCTTCGGCGACCACCTGCGGCTGGCGCTCAGCGCACCGGCGTCCTACCAGCTGCTCACCTGGCTGGAGAGCGGACCCGGGGCGCCGCTGCCCGGCCGCGGGACGCCGCCGCGCAGCGGGCGCTGGGTGGTCTGCGGGTACGGCCGCCTCGGCCGGGAGCTCACCGCCGACCTGCGGGCCGAGGGGATCGAGGTCACCGTCATCGAGCCGAACCCGACCGGTCCCGAGGACGCCGACATCGTGGTGGGGGACGGCTCCGAGCCCGAGGTGCTCGAGCGGATCGACCTCGCGCACGCGGTCGGCTTCGTCGCCGGCACGGACAACGACACCGCCAACCTGTCACTCGTGGCCGCCGCCCGGCGGGCCAACCCATCGCTGTTCGTCGCGGCCCGGCAGAACCGGCCGGCGAGCGCGCCGCTGTTCTCCGCCATGGCGGTCGACGCCCTCCTGGTGCCGACCGAGGTGATCGCGCACGAGGTCTACGCGCAGCTGTCCACCCCGCTGCTGTGGCGCTTCATCCGCGAGATGCCGGCCCAGGGTGACGCGTGGGCGGCCGACCTCGTCGACCGGCTCACCCAACTGTGCGGTCCGGAGCTGCAGGTGCTGTGGAAGGTCCGGCTGACCCCTCAGGAGGCGCCCGCGCTGACCCGGTGTCTGCCGTCGGGCGAGGTCCGGCTCGGCGACCTGCTGCGCAACCCGGAGGACCGGGACGAGCCGCTGCACGCCATGGTCCTGCTCGTCCTCCGCGGCGGGCGGGCCATGCTGGCGCCGGACGACGACGTCGTGCTGCGGACCGGTGACGAGCTGCTGCTCGCCGGCTGGGCGGCCGCGCGGCGGGCGCTGGGCCGGATCCTGCTGGTGGACTCCGTCCTCGAGTACGTCGTGTCCGGACGCCGGGTTCCCACCAGCTGGGTCTGGCGCACGATCACCCGCACCCCGGTGGGGGCACCGGCCGAGCGCCCGACCGAACGCACGCCGTCGTAGCGACGACGAGAGCGCGTGTCGTCGGATGCGGCGGAGCCTCACCGTCGGCGCGGCCCACCCTCGTCGAGTCCCTGCTCGACGGCACAGCGGACCAGCTCGACGCGATCGTGCAGCTGCAGCTTGCGCAGGGTGTTCTGCACGGTGCGGTGAGGCAGGGTCAGCTCCGCACTTTCTCGCGCTCAAGCGCCGACACGACCCGGGCGAACTGCTCCGCAGCGACTGGTACGCCCGGCATCGTGACCTGGCCCGGAACCTCTCCCCGGCGGCCGGAGGGCCGCGGCAAACGGATCCGCGAACTCGAACTCTCACTCGGACCCGTGGGTGGAGTGCGCGCAGTGGCCCGTGGCCGGCCCGGGGATGTCGAGGGCGGGGTTGCGGTCGAAGAAGCCGACCGGCGCGAGCGTGAACCCGCACGAGTCGACCGGCATCACGGGCCACTCCTCCGGCCGCGGGAAGTGGACCATCCCGAAGGTGTGCCACAGGACGACGTCCTGGTCCTCGAGCGGCCGGTCGCCGGCGACGAACACCGGCAGCCCGCCGGCCCCGGCGTGCTGGTTGACCAGGTCCCCGGCCGGGTGCCGCTGGGCAGGGTCGTACTGCGTGACCCACAGGTGTCTCGTGGCGAACCGGGCCCGCTCGTGGATGGACGAGGACTCGTCGGCCAGCAGGACCGGCTTGCCCTCCGGGATCAGGACGTAGCCGACCGGTTGCCCGAGCCGGTTGGTCACCGACGGATTGACCACCTGCCACATCCGGTCGACCGACGGATCGGCCATCCGTTGTGCCTCCGACTCACAGCTCAGCGGCGTCATCCGGCGGCGGAACCCGTTGCCGTAGGGGTTGACGCCACCCACCGCGTCCGGGACGGCGTCCACCTCGTAGACCGAGTTGGTCATCCCGTCGACGGCCATGTCCAACCGCGCGGAGAACAGGTGCTGGTGGAACGGGGCGCCCAGCCCGGGGGCGACCTCGGTCGCGTAGGGGTGGTCGATCCCTCGGTAGGAGCTCGTCCAGAGGATGCCGGTCGCCTTGACCTCCGCCTGGATCCGTCCGTCCAGGTAGAGGTACCAGTAGAAGCCGTAGTCGTAGTTCCCGACCGTGGTGACGAAGCTGATCACCAGCCGGCGCTGCCGCCGGGTCTCGGCCATGTCGAACCACAGGTCGCGGTGCTTCCAGAGGAGCCCGAAGTCCTCTTCGTGCATGCAGATCGCGTTGCGGATCAGCTGCGGGTGGCCCATCTCGTCGGCCAGCGTGGCGTCGAAGTAGTGGATCTCGCCGAGGCAGTCGCAGCCGAGCTCGAGGCTGTTGGCGAACCGGCCGAAGAGGTACTCGCTGCCGTCGAAGTAGTTCTGCCAGTAGCGAGCCGGTGAGGGGTCGGCGTAGGGCACGACCATCTCGGCGATCGATGCGCGGTAGACCACCGACCGGCCGTCATGCGTGAGCTGGTGCAGCGAGAGTCCCTCGCGGGCGTCGAAGCCGATCCGGAACCGCCAGCCGGCCCAGCTGACCTCGTCGTCGACGACGAC
This sequence comes from Geodermatophilus sp. CPCC 205761, assembly GCF_051383655.1. Lineage (NCBI taxonomy): Bacteria > Bacillati > Actinomycetota > Actinomycetes > Geodermatophilales > Geodermatophilaceae > Geodermatophilus > Geodermatophilus sp. CPCC 205761. The sequence goes on along the minus strand of NZ_JALPKQ010000057.1, from coordinate 24,170 downwards.
GAAGCTCGCGCCCTCGGGCTGGGTGATCTCGATCGGCTTGAGGTCCGTCCGGGATTCCACCGCGTGCGGCGGGGCGTCCCAGCGGCCGCGTTCGGACGGAACCGGGAGATCGAGCAGGTCGTGCACCGCGGTCACCACGCCCGCCGTGAGGTCGATGACGCCGACCAGGCCGTCCACCGGGTGAGCCATCGGGTTGTCCTGCGGATCAGGCTGGTGGAAGGCGAGCACGCGAATGAGCCGCCGGCCGACCTCCTCGGACAGGCCGTACATGCCCGCGGACAACGGCGCGCAACGGACCTCCGCGACGGGGAGACCCCGCCGGGCCAGGGCCGCGGCCCACCGCTCGTCGGCCGCCACGATCCCGTCGAGCTCCATGAACTCCTCGACGAGGAGGGGTACCTGCCCCTCGGTGGCGGCGTCTATCACGACATCCCGGGCGACGGCGCCCTCCGTCAGCGAGACCGACACGTCGCGGGCGACCCCGGTGGCGCGGTCGAGCAGCAGGACGCGCGCCCGCCTGTCGACCTCCGCACCGGGCCGCCAGCTGAGCACGTCGCCCTTGTCGGGCTCCTCGAGCTCGACGAAGACGAAGCGGGTGGTGTCGGTGAGCATGCCGGCGGCCGCGAGCTGGTCGCGGACCTTCTCGATCTCTTCTGCGGTCAGCCGCGCCAGTGGGTGGCGGACGGTCGTGGCCCGGGTGGATGTCGCGGTCATCGGAGCTCCTCGCGCGCGGGTTGCCCACGCTTCTCCCGTCCGCGGCCGAGGGTCAACGGGCTTCGCCGTCAGCCCGGCGGGTCCTTCAGCAGGGCAGGATCCGTCGGCACGTGTCGTGGTCGTAGCCGCGATCGGCGGGGGCTCGCTGGGGAGCGACGGAGGCCGTCTCACGAACTCGCAGGTCAGGAGCAGAAGCGTTGCGAGCGATGAGTTCGGTCGTGCCCGGCAGTCTTCCCCGGGAGGTGCTGGGCGGCACCCGGGCCGTAGCTGTCCACCGGGTGCGACCGACCTGGATCAGCGGTGTCCCGAGGGGAGGCGTCACATGACGGATGCTCCTTCACGCACGCACGCTGACGTCGGGCTTCCGGAGGTGGTCTCGCCGGCTGAGTGGCGCGCCTCGTTCGAGGCGCTGTTGACCAGGGAGAAGGCGCTCACCGCTGCTCGTGACGAGATGTCCGCGGCGCGGCGGCGGATGCCGATGATGCAGGTCGACACCGGCTACCGGTTCGTGGGTCCCGCCGGTGAGGTCGGTCTGGTGGACCTCTTCGAGGGCCGCCGGCAACTCATCGTCTATCGCTTCTTCTATGCACCCGATGTCGAGGGCTGGCCGGAGGGAGCGTGCTCCGGCTGCTCCATGTTCGCCGACAGCATCACGCATCCCGCGCACCTGAACGCTCGCGACACGACACTCGCCTTCGTGTCCGCCGCACCTCAGGAACGCATCGAGACCTACCGCGACCGAATGGGATGGAGCGTGCCGTGGTACACGCTGGTCGGCGATGACTTCTCCCGGGACTTCGATGTCGAGGAGTACTTCGGCGTCAATGTGTTCATCCGGGACGACGACGCGGTCTTCCGCACGTACTTCGTCAACGGGCGTGGTGTCGAGACGATCGGATCCGCGCTCACGTTTCTCGACCTCACGCCGCTCGGTCGCCAGGAGCACTGGGAGGACTCCCCGGCGGATCGCCCGCAAGGCGACCCGTACGTCTGGTGGCGACGACACGACGAGTACGGCCAGATGTGATGGCGAGTAGCGCGGCGTGACCACGAGCGGAAGGAGCCACCCGTGCTGAGGCAGGTCGCGGAGGGTGTGCTGGTCCACCGGAGCGAGTTGCTCCGGAACAACGCCGTCGTCGTGCGAGGGCGAGCCGGCGTGTTGCTCATCGACCCCGGCATCACGGGCGACGAGATGTCCTGCCTCGCGAACGACCTGTCCGATCTGGGCCAACCCGTTGTGGCAGGCTTCTCGACGCATCCTGACTGGGACCACGTGCTCTGGCACGCCCCACTCGGCGACGCGCCCCGTTACGGCACAGCCCGCTGTGCGGCCCGTGTGCGAGATCTGCGGTCGGACGCGGACTGGAAGTCCCGCGTCGCCGAGGGGTTGCCGCCGGAGATCGCCGATGAGGTACCGCTGGACCTGTTCGGCCTCATCACCGGTCTGCCGGACGCGACTGCGCGGCTTCCCTGGGATGGCCCTCGAGTGCGGATCATCGAGCACCCGGCGCATGCCCCGGGCCATGCGGCGCTGTTGATCGAGGAGCGTGGCGTTCTCGTGGCCGGCGACATGCTCTCTGATGTGTTCATCCCGATGCTCGACGACGTGGCCAGCACCGATGACCCGATCGAGGACTACCTCGTCGGGCTGCGGCTGCTGGAGGGCGTGGCGGACGACGTCGATGTCGTCATCCCCGGTCACGGGTCGGTCGGCGGAGATGGTCAGGTACGCGCACGGATCGACCAGGACCGCGCGTACGTCCACGCCCTGCGTGACGGCCGTGCTCCCGACGACCCGCGGATCGGCCCATCGGTCGAGCCCGGCTGGGAATGGGTGCGCGACATACACGCAGGGCAACTCCAGAGCCTCGCTCGACGACGCGAGCGCGATGGGACGCCCGGCTAGCTTTCGCCCTTGACGTCAAGGGCGAAAGCTAGCCGGTGTCAGCCGTCTGAGTGACCTCAACCGCATCCGCCTCCGGTTGGGGGCAAACTCGGCCGGTGCGAGGGTGGCGACGGCTCAAGACTCCACGCGGGGTCTTCTGGTCCCTCGTGCTTTCGGCCCTCCTCATGGCGGTCTTCGGGGTACTCGTGCTCCTCTACGGAGATCAGGCTCACCAGGTCATCGGTGCAGGCGCCTTACTCCTCGCGTTGATCAACGCGGGGAAGGCCATCGGCCAGTGGTCAGAACTGAAGGCGGCTGAGAGTTCGGCTGATCGCGAGCTACCGAGCTAACAGGCCAGCGTCCGGTGTCCCACAGTGGGCCGCTTAGGGCACAAGGCGCAGGGGACAAGGGGCAGGCTTCGGGCTTGAAGCGGGTCCGGCTGGTCCCTACCCGACGAGGCATGCTGCCCCATGTCGTGGCCTACCCCAGGACCAGCGGGGTAGTGGGCGTCGATGGATGTAGTGTCGCTCGGCAAGGCTGGTCTCCAGGGTTGGCGCGCGAAGGTGGGAGACGCCGTCGCGGGACCGATCGCACAGCGCTCACCGTTGACCGACGACCAGGTGCGAGCCGCCGTGGGTGGACTGTTCTTTGTGCTCTCGCTGATCTACGTACTCGGCACGGTCAGGCGCCTCGCGCGTAGGAACTGACCTAGGCGCACTGCCGCCCGGAGGGTGTCCCTTAGTGGGCCGCTCAGAGACGCCGCGCCGCCTCATGAGCAAGCGGATGACAAGTAGCAGGTCACCCAGGAGGAGGCCGAACCCTGGGCAGTCCCGCCCGATCCGGCAATGGCGCGCCCACTCGCCGCGAGCCCGACGGCTTCGCTCGTAGTCTCGATGCGCGCGTCGACGGCGCTATTCTTCGATCATGCCATCCGCCGAGCAGCAGCCCGAGGTCCTGGACCTCGTGGTCGGCGCTGACGGCTCCGGCGTCATCGACGCGACTCAACTCGCTCGTCTGGGCGTCAAGCCCGGCACTCACCTGAGCGTCGTGCCCGTCGCACGGACTCCGGCGGGGGAGCGCCGCCGCTCCGTGCGCGGAGCCCTGGCCGGCTCGGGGTCAGCCCCGATCCCGGACGACTTCGAGGCCGCTAGTTCCGCCGCTGCCCGGGACTCGGCCGATCGCTACCGCGACGGCGGTGCCTGGGACATGACGACCCCGTGAGGGTTGTCGCCGACACCCACGCGCTGGTCTGGTACCTGCTCGACGACCCGGATCGCAGGCTCTCCCCGGTCGCGCTCGCCGCGCTGGAGAACGCGGAGTCGACCGACGGCATCTCCGTCTCCATCGCCTCGGTCGTCGACCTCTGGTACGTCGTCCGCACGCGCGGAACGTTCACCGACGATCAGCTGGGCCAGGTCGTAGGGCTGCTACGCGACCCCGAGTCCGCGCTCGAGGCCGAGTCGATCACGCTCGACGTCACGGCGGCCTTTCGGCAGATCCCCCGCGATGGGCTGGGCGACCCGTGGGACCGCTTCATCACCGCGACGGCGATGGCCCTCGGCCTGCCTCTCGTCACGCGCGACCGGCGCATCACCGAGCTGGGGTTGGTGAAGACGATCTGGTAGCGCGGAGCGCCTCGATCAGCGAGCGCCTGCGGGTGTGGCAGCGCCAGGGGGCGGTCCTGTGACCTGGTCCCTCGATCGGCACACGGAGACGTTTTCGATGGTCTCGCAGGGACAGCGACCATCCCGGAGAGAGGACGTCGGGTAGACCTGCAGGTCAGAGACCTGAAGTCTGTGAACAAGTGCGCCATCAGGGACTCGAACCCCGAACCCGCTGATTAAGAGTCAGCTGCTCTGCCAATTGAGCTAATGGCGCGTGTCGTCCGACTCGCGCCGGGCAACGAGGGAGAACGATACCAGCGCCGTCCGGCCCGCCGTGGGGAGGTCCCCGGGCCCGGCGTCCGTCGACGTTCCGCTTCCGCCAGGGACACTGGGGGCCGGTGCTGGTGGCCGGCCGGGGGGCGGCCACCGACGATGCGGAGGGGATCACGATGCGACGGACAGCCGCGCTGGTCACAGCGGGGTTCCTGGTCCTGGTGGCCGGGTGCTCGGGCGACGACGAGGGGGCGTCCGGGGCGTCGGCGGCGGCCGAGCCCACAGTCGAGACCACCCCAGCGTCGGTCACGGTGGCGCCGGCGGACGGGTCCGCCGACGTCTCGCCGGTCGTGCCGTTGGAGATCTCCGTCACCGACGGCGAGCTGACGGAGGTCACCGTCGTCGACGGCGCCGGTGCCGAGGTCAGCGGGACGGTGGCCGACGCGCCCGGGAACCCCGCCACCGACCTCTTCACCCCGGACAGCCCGCTGGCCTACGGGACCAGCTACACCCTCACCGCCACCGCGGAGGGCGAGGACGAGGAGCCGGTCGAGGCCGCGACGACGTTCACGACGGTCACCCCGCAGACGCTCTCCACCCCTTCCGTCGGCCCGCTCGACGGCCAGACCGTCGGCGTCGGCATGCCGATCCGCGTCTGGTTCGACGACCCGGTCGCCGACAAGGCCGCCGTCGAGAGCCACCTGCTGGTGACCAGCACCACGCCGACCGACGGCGTCTGGAACTGGTTCAGCGACACCGAGGTGCACTTCCGGCCGTCCCAGTACTGGCCGGAGAACACCGACGTCACGCTCGAGGCCAACCTGTACGGCGTCGCGCTCGGCGAGGGTGTGTGGGGCGAGAAGGACCGCGCGGTGTCCTTCCGGGTCGGCGAGCGGCACGTTTCGGTCGCCGACGCCGCGACGCACACGATGGAGGTCTACGACGGCGACCAGCTGGTGCAGACCTTCCCGATGAGCGCCGGCAGCCCCGACAACCCGAGCTACAACGGCGCCCACGTGGTCACCGAGATGAACCGCGACCGGGTCATGGACTCCAGCACCTACGGCGTGCCGGTGGACAGCCCGGAGGGCTACCGGACCCCCGTCGAGTACGCCGTCCGGCTGTCCGACAGCGGTGAGTTCGTGCACGCCGCGCCCTGGTCGGTGGCGCAGCAGGGCCGGGAGAACGTCTCGCACGGCTGCATCAACGTCTCGACCGACAACGCCCGCTGGTTCTACGAGTTCACGCAGCCCGGCGACGTCGTCGAGATCCGCAACTCCAGCGCCGGCACGCTGCGCTCCGACATCTACGACTGGACGATCCCGTGGGAGGAGTGGCAGGCCGGCAGCGCGCTCAAGTGAGTTGACGGTCGTCGTCCCGGCGTTTCGCCGGCTCTCCCGCGGGCAGTGATCACTCCGGTCCCCGAGCTGAGGAGAGTGCCGTGGACACCTGGGTGATCGTGCTCATCGTCGTGGTCGCGGTGGTGCTGCTCGCGCTGCTGGCCCTGATGCTCGCCAAGCGCAACCGCATCAACGGTGCCCGCAAGCGGGAACAGGCCCGCGAGCACCTGCAGGAGGCGCAGATGCGCGGCGTGCAGGCGGAGAAGGAGCGCGCCGCCGCCGAGGAACAGGCCGCCCGCGCCCGCCGCGAGCGCGCCGAGGTCGAGGAGCGCACCCGGCTCGCCGAGCAGGAGGCCGCACAACGGCACGCGCAGGCGCAGGAGCACGCGTCGGCGGCCGACCAGCTGCGGGCGAAGGCCGAGAAGCTGGCGCCCGGTCTGGCCGATCAGCACGACCAGCACGAGCGGCGCGACGCCGCCCGGTACGACGGCACCGGTCCCGACGCCGGTCGGCACGAGGGTGGCCGGACCGCCGAGTCCGCCGGCCCCGACCAGCCCACGGGTGGCGCCACCCGCCGGTGAGTTCTCGCCCCTCGGGGGGTCTGACCCCTCGAGGGGCGCACGCTGCGCCCCGTCCGCCGGACCCGGAGGGGCGTCATGACCGACCTGCTCGCCATCGGTACGCGCAAGGGCCTGTGGCTGGCCCGCAGCGACGACGACCGCCGCACCTGGACGCTGGGTGAGCCGCACCTGCTCGCCCAGGAGGTCGCGGCGGTCTCGATCGACACCCGCCGGTCGCAGCCGCGCGTGCTCGCCGGCATCCAGTACGGCCACTGGGGCCCGACCGTCATGTGGTCCGACGACCTCGGCGGCAGCTGGCAGGAGACCGACTCCGGCGCGATCCGCTTCCCCGAGGACTCCGGTGCCGCCCTGGCCCGCGTCTGGCAGCTGCGCCCCGACAGCGCCGACCGGCCCGAGGTGGTGTGGGCCGGCTGCGAGCCGCACTCGCTGTGGCGGAGCACCGATGGCGGCTGCAGCTTCGACCTGGTCCGTGGGCTGTGGGACCACCCGCACCGGCCGACCTGGGAGCCCGGCGGCGGCGGAGGCGCGGTGCACACGGTGCTGCCCGACCCGGCGTCGGACCGGGTCACGGTGGCGATGAGCACCGGCGGGGTCTACGTGAGCGAGGACGGCGGGCAGCAGTGGGCGCCGCGCAATCGCGGGATCAGCGCGGTGTTCATGCCCGAGCCCCCGCCGGAGTACGGGCAGTGCGTGCACAAGGTCGCCGTCGACGCAGCCGGCCCCGACCGGATGTACGCGCAGAACCACTTCGGCGTCTTCCGCACCGACGACGCCGGAGGCAGCTGGACCTCGATCGCCGAGGGCCTCCCGGCCGACTTCGGCTTCCCGATCGTCGCCTCGCCGGTCACGCCCGGCACCGCCTGGGTCGTGCCGCTGGTCGCCGACATGCAGCGAGTCCCCCCGGGCGGTCGGCTGCGGGTGCATCGCACCCGGGACGCGGGCGAGACCTGGACCGAGCTGAGCACCGGCCTGCCCGACCGGTTCTGGGCAGCGGTCATGCGCGACGGCTTCTGCGCCGACGACGGCGACCCCACCGGGATCTACGTCGGGACCCGCGACGGCTGCGTGTACGCCAGCGCCGACGAGGGGGAGTCCTTCACCCTCGTCGCCGACCACCTGCCCGACGTCCTCGTCGTGCGCGCGGCCCGGATCCCGTGATGTCGGTCGAGGTGGTGCTGCCCGGCGTCCTGGCCGACCTCGCCGGCGGCGCGAAGCACCTGCACGTGGAGCGGTGCGGGACGCTCGCCGAGTTGCTGGACGCGGTGGCGGCCGACCACCCCCGGCTCGACCGGCGGATCCGGGACGAGGCGGGGGCGATACGGCGGTTCGTCAACGTCTACGTGGACGGCGACGACGTCCGGTTCACCGGCGGGCTGGACGCCGCGGTGCCCGACGGCGCCGTCGTCCAGGTGCTCCCGTCGGTGGCCGGCGGCTGACCTACAGGGCGGCGAGGGTGGTGCACTCCGCGCACAGCTGCGCGTTCTCGTAGCCCTCCGGCGGCCAGATCGTCTGCTCGTCCACCGCGACGTAGGCGCCGCACAGCGCCTTGCGGCTGCGGCCGGTCACCTTCCCGATCGTCGCGTGCGCCGGCCCGATCTGCCGCGGCTGGAGCCCCTCGGCGCTGCCCACCGAGCCGACCATCACGACGGCGTGAGCGGTCCCATAGGAGTAGGCGAGAGTCATGCCCCCAGGGTCGCCAGGCCGGGCGGGGGCGACCAGCACCTGCGGAGGCGTGTTCGGCGCAGCCGTCACTGCCGTCCCACCGGGCACGTGGCCACCCGGCGGCCGGCCGCGCGGTCGTCTCTGCTGTGCCCGCGGCCCATTGCGGACCTGGGCAGGGCCGGAAGACCCTGGAACTGACGAGTTCCGTGGCCTACTTGTTTCTTCATGCACTCCAACGTGGTGGAGACCACTCCTGCGAGCAGCTCGGTGCCACCCGCGGCGTACCCGCAGGCCCCGATCTTCACCGCCTCGGTCGACCAGACGCGGGGTGCGATCCGCACCCGCGGCCACCTCGACCGGGTGGGCGCCGAGCTGCTGTGCGGCACGGTCCTCGCGCTGGAGCGGTGCGGCCACCGGCACATCACCGTGCTGATCCGGCCGCCGGCCACCGTCGATCCCGACGCCGCCCGGCTCCTCGCCGACCTGGCCGACCGGCTGGCAGCCGACGGCGTGCGGCTCGAGGTGGGGACCTGAGCCGCGACGGCGAGAGGCCCTGACCGGCGAACCGGTCGCGCACGCGCTACAGGAGGCCCAGCCTGCGGGCGCGGTCGACGACGCCGTCCCGGTCCGGGGTGGCGAGCTTCCGCTGCCGCCTCCGCACATGGCCGCGCACCGTGTTCTCTGAGTACGCCGGACGGACAGCGGCCGGCGGCTCTGGACCGTCCCGGGCCGTCGGAGGCACAGGTCACGGCTGGTCAAGGCCGCGAGGACCGGCCGACGACTCGGTCACCCGCTCGGCGCGGTGACACCGGTTCGCCACAACGTCGACGCGGTGGCCGGGGGGTGGGTCTTACTGAGCGGCTGCCTTTCATTGGCGGACGCTCCGCGCTCGCCCGCCTGGTGGGGGGCGTGGGCTCAGTCCTCGCCCGCATCCGGAACTCGACACAGCTCCGACGCACAGGGTTGGTGCGGCCCACCTAGTGGCGCTGATCTGAGTCCAAAGGTACTGAAGCCACGCGATGAACATCATTGCTCACGCCCTGTTCCGACGGACGCGGGTTCATGCCATCATCGCGGCACCGCGGAGTGCCGCTCGGCGCTGGGCGGGACGCAGACCCGAAACGACGAAGGCACCTTCAATGGCGGCTGAGCAACGCAGTCCCAGGCTGGACCTCGCCTGGCTCACGGCTCTGGCCGCTGTCTTCATCGCGGACAACTACGTCGCGCAGGTGCCGTGGTGGATCCCCGTGATCGGTTGGGGGACGTACGTCTCCTTGTGGGCCGGGCGCCGGCGACTGCGCCGGCTGCAGCACGCCGCTGACGAGCGGCGAACGCAGCACCGGATGGCTTTCGAGGAGGTTCGCGGCTTGAGCGAACGAGTGCGGCGGTTGGAAGCGAAGGTGGGCGGGCCAGGGTGAGAGTGCAGCCATCTTCGCGAGCCGCGCCCGAGGCGACAACGTCAGCCGCCCAGGCATCACCCGCCGAGAGCAACGGAGAGGCGCCGGCAGCGTCGTCTGACACGTCAGCGCAGGCGGCGGCGACTGAGAGTCAGACTCCGACGACGGCTGCTGGCTACTTCGACCGGTTCCGAACCTGGTCCGACATCGTCCTCGGCGGCGGCGGCGGGCTGGCTGTCTTCCTCGCCGACGATCGGTGGGACATCCTGAGCAGTATGACCGCCCCCGCCGCCGGGGTCATCGCGCTCGGCGGAGGCCTCGCGATCAGTGACGTGCGCCGGAGACAGAGGGCTGCAAAGGCTGCGGAGGAGGCGGCGGCTTCCGCGGCGCAGGTGCGTGAGCAGGAACAGTCGAAGTTCCTGAAGGGCCTCTCTCAGCTGAGGTCGCAACTTGACGAGGAGGGGCACCCAGACCTCGCGGAACGGCTGCGGAAGGACCTGCGCTCCTTCGAGCTGCGCCTCATCGACCTCCCGGTGCTGAAACGGCGCGCCGCCGAGATCCAGCTTGAGTGGGAGACCCGGCCAACGCCCTCGGCCAGCTGAGGCGGCCCAGCCGGCTCCAACAACTGCTATCAGCTGTACCCGGCCAGAACGTTGGTGACAGCGGTCTGGCTTGAACGCGGGAGAACCTCCGAGTGGAGTGTGGCTTGTCGAAGGCCCACCGCCGCTCGGAGGTTCTCGTGTCCCACGGTAATGCCCGCACGACCGTGCACGGCCGGTTCCTGATCATCGCCCGCTACCGGGCCGGCCGGCGCCAGGCGCACATCGCCGCGGCGATGGGGCTCTCGCGCAAGTGCGTGCGGACCGGCATCGGCCGCTATGAGGTTGAAGGCGAGGCCGGCCTGGTCGACCGGTCCAGCCGCCCGCACACCAGTCCGCGACGCACCGCCGCCGAGGTGGAGGACCGTCGTCGAGCTCTGCAGCCCTGAGCGTCGGGGTCCGGCCTGGCTCGGCGCCGACCTGGGCGTGCCGGCCGCGACCACATCGAGCACCTTGCGCCAGGAGAGGCCCTGACCGGCGGACCGGTCAGGGCCTCTCCACGTGGGGTGAGTGACGGGGCTCGAACCCGCGACACCCAGGATCACAACCTGGTGCTCTACCAGCTGAGCTACACCCACCACGTCTCCGGCCGGCCGCTGGCGAGAGCGGTCGACCGGGGAACCGGGACAACGATACCGGAGGACCTCAGAGGTCGGACGCGGCCGGGGGTGGCTCCTCCGCGGCGCCGGCGTCCTCGGCGGCGAAGAAGGCGGCGAAGGACTCGGTGACCCGGGCCGACGCGGCCTGCGCCTCGGTCGTGGCGGGGCCGGGAGCGTCGACGAACAGCGTCTGCCGGTAGTAGGCCAGCTCCCGCACCGACTCGATGATGTCGGCGAGCGCGCGGTGGGCCAGGCCCTTCTGGGGCTGGGCGAAGTAGACCCGCGGGAACCAGCGGCGGGCCAGCTCCTTGATCGAGGAGACGTCGATCATCCGGTAGTGCAGGTGGTCGTCAAGCTCGGGCATGTCGCGGGCGAGGAAGCCGCGGTCGGTGCCGATCGAGTTGCCGCACAGGGGGGCCGCCCGCCGCTCGGGGACGAACCGCTTCACGTAGGCCAGCAGCTGCTGCTCGGCCTCGGCCACGGTCAGCGTCGCCGCCCGGACGGCGTCGGTCAGGCCGGACTTCGCGTGCATCTCGGTGACGACGTCGGCCATGCCGTCGAGGTCGGCGTCGTCGGCGGAGATGACCAGATCGAGGCCCGGGTCGAGGACGTTGAGCTCGGAGTCGGTGACCAGGACCGCCACCTCGATGAGCTTGTCCCGGGTCAGGTCCAGCCCCGTCATCTCGCAGTCGATCCAGACCAGGTGCCCCGCGCTCTCCGCCACGTCCGCCGACCCTACGTCCCGTTCGCCACGTCCGCCCCGCGCGTCCGCCCACTACCGCACCCGGCGCACCAGTGCCAGTCGAGGGTCGGGAAACGGGGTCCTCCGCGGCTAGGCTCGGGGACGCCAGCCCCGACACCAGGAGTTCTGCCGTGCCCCCTGCCGCCGCACCCGTCGCGCCCGACCGAGTGGTCCCCGCGGCTCCGGGGTCCCTGACCGCAGCGCTGCGCCACCCCGTCGCCGCCCTCCGCTGGCTCTGGCCGGCTTACATGACGCCCGGACAGCCCGGCCGGCCGACGACGCAGCAGGAGCTGCGCTGGATCTACACCGCGTGGCTGGGCGCCTTCCTGCTCAAGATGCTCGGCTCGTCGTGGGACGTCTCCTGGCACTTCCGCTGGCTGCGCGACGACCTCGCCCCGCCCCACCTGCTCAACTCCGCCGGCACCGCGGTGGTCATCGCGCTGGTGGTCTTCCACAGCTACAGCGGGCACGGCGTGGACCGCCGGGCGCTGCGCCTGATGCAGGCCGGCATCGCGACCTTCCTCGTCGCCATCCCGATCGACATCCTCAACCACCGGATCAACGGGCTGGACATCACCAGCTGGAGCCCCAGCCACGCCCTGCTCTACATCGGGACGGCGATCATGCTGGCCGGCGCGATCCGCGGCTGGTGGCTGTACGCCGCGCCCGGCCGGGTCCGCGACCTGGTCTCCCTCGGCCTGTGGCTGTTCTTCGTCGAGAACGTCGTCTTCCCCAACCAGCACCAGGAGTACGGCGTCCTCTCGCTGGAGGCCTACGAGGCCGGGCGGACGACGGCCGAGCCGCAGCTGCTGGACTTCGCCGCCGCCCAGGGCCAGACGCCGCAGATGTTCATGCTCCCGGTGCCCTCCTGGGTGCACCCGGCGTGGATGCTCTGCGCCGGCCTGCTCGCCCTCGTGGTCGCCCGCAAGCTCGTCGGCCTGCGCTGGACCGCCACGGCCATCGCGGCCACCTACCTGGCCTACCGCGCGGTGATGTGGCTCGGCCTGGTCGCGATGGACTTCCCGCCGTCGGTGCTGCCCGTCGTCCTCGTCGTCGGCGCGGTCGCGATCGACCTCGCGGTCACCTGGCGGGTGCCCGGGTGGCTGGCCGGGCCGCTGGTCACCGCCGTCTTCTACGCCGCCGGCGCGGTGCAGGACGCGGCGGGCTTCCTGCCGCCGTGGGACTGGACGTGGTGGTCGGTCCTGCTGGTCGGCACCACGTTCACGCTCCTGTGGACGGCGGTCGACGTGCTCGACCGCAGCCGCTGGCTCGCCGCGTGGCGGTTGCCGGTGGAGCCCGGGCGCGCCGGCGACCACGCCCTCCTGCCGGGCGCCACGCCGACCCGCTGACGCTCCGGACCGGCCCGTCACATGACGTAACGTCGGGCTGACGGGCCCCTGCCGGACGCCGGTCGCACCGGCCCGCGGCCGACCCGGAGCCGCGCGCGGTCCCGGACCGCCTCTCGCTCCCCACACCCCGCTCGGAGGACGACGTGCTGCCCCTCACCCCCATGCCGCTGCAGACGGCGGGGGAGCGAGCGCTGTTCGCGGAACTGGCCCGGTGGGACACCGGCGGGGCCGTCCGCGGCGCGGTCGTCGCCTCCGTCCCCGTCGTCGACGGGCCGATGGAGCGCCGGATCTCCGACGCCGTGCTCTTCGTGCCCGAGGGGCTGGCCGTCGTCCGCGTGGTGGAGGTCGTGCGGCAGAGCGGCGTCGTGACCACCTCGCCCGACGGCGCCTGGACGATCGGGCCCGACGCCGGGCCGGGCGACGTGCTGCAACTGGCCGGGGGCGGCTCCACCCCGCTGGACGGCCTCATGCGCGCCGGCATGGACGCCGCCGTCCGGTTGCGCCGCGCCGGGCTGGAACCGGGCCGGATCGCCCGGCTCACCGTGCTCGTCGGCGAGCTCACCGGGCTGGTGCCGGCCGACGGCGACCTCGGCGAGGGCGACCAGGTCGCCCTGCTCGAGCCGCGCTCGCTGCTGCTCGGCATCGCCCGCGCGGCGCGCTACACCGGCGTCGACAACCCCCGGCTCTGGACGACGGCCGACGTGCGGGCCGCCCTGGAGGCGCTCGGGATGCCCGGTCGCGGCCCGTCGGTCCAGCAGCTCAACAGCGAGGGGTTCCCGTACTCGCCGTACGTCCTCCGCACCCCCGAACTGCTGGCGCCCGCGGCGATGAACGCCGCACCGCGTCCGGCCGTCCCGGAGACGCCGTCCTGGTCCGGGTCGCACGCCCCGGCGGGCCGGCCGCTGGTCGACCCCGCGGCCGCCGCGGCGGTGGCCGCGGCCGCGATCCGCGCCGACGAGGAGGCCGCCGCCAGGGCCGCCGCCGCGCGGGATGCGGCGGTCGCGCAGGCCCTGGCCCAGCGTGCGGAACCGGTCGCGGTCGCCGGACCGGCCTCCGCGCAGGAGGTCCGCCCCGATCCCGCGGTGCCCGTCCACCAGGACACGCTGGTCGGGCCGACGGCCGGCGTGGCCGTCGAGGAGACCGGCGGCATCGGCGGCCTGTTCACCGACGCCGCGCCGGCCGACCCGGAGCCCGCCCCGGCGGCCGTGCCACCCGCTCCGCCGGCGCCACCCGCGCCGCCGGCGCCCCGCGCCGCCCCTCCGGACGACGTGCCCCTGGTGGGCCCGCGCCGGCGCCCGCCGTCGTCCCGGCGGACCGTGCTGCTGGTCGTGGCAGCGTTGCTGGTCGTCGCCGTCCTCGGGATCGGCGGGGCGCTGCTGCTCGGCACGGACGACGAGCCGCCGGCGACACCCGGGGCCGGCACGTCGGCGGCGTCGGCCTCGACCCCGCCGGCCGAGGAGGAGACGGGGCCCCGGCCGGGCGACAGCGAGGTCGTCGACGGCCGGACGTTCGTCGTCCAGGCCGTGCAGGCCGACCCGACCTGCGCCGGCAACGCCTACGGCGCGGTGGCCGACTTCTTCGCCGACACCGACTGCGCGGGCCTGTCCCGGGCGCTGTACTCGAGCGACGTCGGGGGGCGACCCGCGGTCGTGTCGGTGTCGGTCGTGGCGATGCCCGACACCGCCGGCGCCCGGGCGGTGCGCGCGCTGGCCGACCGCAACGGCAGCGGCAACGTCAGCGACCTGCTGCGCGAGGGTGTGCGCTACGGCGGGGGTCCGGAGCAGCTGTCGGGCGCCGAGTACGCCAGCGCGGTCTCCGGGAGCACCGTGACCATCGTCGAGACCGCCTGGGCGGCGCCGGGTGCCGGTGGGACCGCCGCGGACCTCGACGTCCTCGCCTCGACCGCCCTCGTCCTGCCCATGCCGGAGCCCACGGCCGGCTGACGCCCCAGGCATAGGAAGCTGTTCCCACGTCCGGCGCCGCCAGACGTGGGCAGAGCTTCCTTTGCCTCAGTCGGGTGCGGCCGCCTCACATCGGTGCGCGGCGCCTCAGCAGCCGGTGGCGGCGGCCTCGGCCATCGCGGCGAGCAGCGCGGCCATCCGGTCGCGGGGCAACCGGCCGGCGCTGTGCGGCGTCGAGTTGACCAGCCCGAACAGCGCGTGCGCCCGCGCCCGGCTGACGTCGGCGTCGGTGTGCGGGTGCAGCCGGCCCAGCACGCCCACCCACACCTCGACGTAGCGCCGCTGCAGCCGGCGCACCTGCGCGGCGTCCTCCTCGGGCAGCGAGCCCAGGTCGCGATCGTGCACGGTGATCAGGGCCGGGTTGTCCAGCGCGAAGTCGACCTGGAACGCGATCAGCGTGCGCAGCTGGACGAGCGGGTCCTCGCCCGCGGCGGCCACCCTGGCGGTGCCGCCGGCCAGCAGCCGCTCGCTGATCCGCAGCAGCATCTCGGCCAGCATCGCGTCCTTGCTGGCGAAGTGGCGGTAGATCGCCGGCCCGGTCACGCCCACGGCCGCCCCGACGTCGTCCACCCCGACGGCGCGCGACCCGCGCTCGGCGAACAGCTGCGCGGCGGCCCGCAGGATCTGCTCGCGGCGCGACGGCCGCGTCGCGTCGGCGTGCAGGGCGGTGTCGACCTCGGTCACGGACGAGATGTTAACGCGCGTTGACCCACAGCGTGAACGGTCGTTAACATCGGCCCGTGGACGCCCCCGTGCTGGCTCGGACCCCGACCGCCGACGCCGCGGCCGCCGCGCGCAACGCCGCCGCCCACGCCGAGCTCGCCGCCGACCTGGCCGCGCAGCTGCAGCGGGTCGCACTCGGCGGCGGGGAGCGGGCCCGGCAGCGGCACGTCGAGCGCGGCAAGCTCCTGCCCCGTGAGCGGGTCGACGCCCTGCTCGACCCGGGCAGCCCGTATCTGGAGCTCTCGCCGCTGGCCGCGCACGGGCTCTACGGCGGCGACGCGCCGGCCGCCGGGATCATCACCGGCATCGGCCGGGTCGCCGGCCGGGAGTGCGTGGTGGTGGCCAACGACGCCACCGTCAAGGGCGGCACCTACTACCCGATGACGGTGAAGAAGCACCTGCGCGCCCAGGAGGTCGCGCTGCACAACCGGCTGCCGTGCGTCTACCTGGTCGACTCCGGCGGGGCGTTCCTGCCGATGCAGGACGAGGTCTTCCCCGACCGCGAGCACTTCGGCCGGATCTTCTACAACCAGGCGACGATGTCCAAGGCCGGCATCCCGCAGATCGCCGCCGTCCTCGGGTCGTGCACCGCCGGCGGGGCCTACGTGCCGGCGATGAGCGACGAGGCGGTCATCGTCCGCGAGCAGGGCACGATCTTCCTCGGCGGCCCGCCACTGGTGAAGGCGGCGACCGGCGAGGTGGTCACCGCCGAGGAGCTCGGCGGCGGCGACCTGCACAGCCGGGTCAGCGGGGTGACCGACCACCTGGCCGAGGACGACGCGCACGCCCTGCAGCTGGTCCGGCAGATCGTGGGCACCCTGGGCCCGCGCAGCCCCCGGCCGTGGGACGTCGAACCGGCCGAGGAGCCGCTGCACCCGCCGGAGTCGCTGTACGAGGTGGTGCCGCCGGACTCCCGCACGCCCTACGACGTCCGCGAGGTCATCGCCCGGCTGGTCGACGGCAGCCGGTTCGCCGAGTTCAAGCCGCTGTACGGGCAGACGCTGGTCACCGGCTTCGCCCGGCTGCACGGCCATCCGGTCGGGATCGTCGCCAACAACGGCGTGCTGTTCGCCGAGTCGGCGCTCAAGGGCGCGCACTTCATCGAGCTGTGCGACCGGCGCAGCATCCCGCTGCTGTTCCTGCAGAACATCTCCGGGTTCATGGTCGGCCGCGACTACGAGGCCGGCGGCATCGCCAAGCACGGCGCCAAGATGGTCACCGCCGTCGCCTGCGCCCGGGTGCCGAAGCTGACCGTCGTCATCGGCGGCTCGTTCGGGGCGGGCAACTACTCGATGTGCGGCCGGGCCTACTCGCCCCGCTTCCTGTTCACCTGGCCCAACGCCCGCATCTCGGTGATGGGCGGGGACCAGGCGGCGTCGGTGCTGGCCCAGGTGCGCCGCGACGGGTTCGAGGCCCGCGGCGAGCAGTGGCCGGCCGCCGACGAGGAGGCGTTCAAGGCGCCGATCCGCGAGCAGTACGAACACCAGGGCCACCCGTACTACGCCACGGCCCGGCTGTGGGACGACGGCGTCATCGACCCCGCCTCGACCCGCACCGTGCTCGGCCTGGCCCTGTCCGCCTGCGCGAACGCCCCGTTGGAAGACGTCGGCTACGGCGTCTTCCGGATGTGAGGGCAGAAATGGCCATTTCCGCCCCTGGAACGGGGAGCTGAGCGTGTTCGAGACGGTCCTGGTCGCCAACCGCGGGGAGATCGCGGTCCGGGTGATCCGCACGCTGCGGTCCATGGGCATCCGGTCGGTCGCCGTGTACAGCGCGGCCGACGCCGGCGCGCTGCACACGCACGTCGCCGACGTCGCCGTCCCCATCGGCCCGGCGCCGGCGGCCGACAGCTACCTGTCGATCGAGCGGGTGCTGGACGCCGCCGCCCGCACCGGCGCCCAGGCGATCCACCCCGGGTACGGCTTCCTGTCGGAGAACGTCGAGTTCGCGCGGGCCTGCGAGAAGGCGGGGATCGTCTTCATCGGCCCGCCGGTCGCCGCGATCGAGGCGATGGGCGACAAGATCCGCGCCAAGCAGACCGTGACGGCGGCCGGCGTGCCGGTCGTCCCCGGCCGCACCGAGCCGGGCATGGACGACGACGCCGTGGCCGCCGCGGCGGTCGAGGCCGGCTTCCCGGTGCTGCTCAAGCCGAGCGCCGGCGGCGGCGGCAAGGGCATGCGGGTGGTGCGGTCGCAGGCGGAGCTCCGTGACGCGATCGCCGCCGCCCGGCGCGAGGCCCGCGGCTCCTTCGGCGACGACACCCTGCTCGTGGAGCGCTACATCGGCTCGGCCCGGCACATCGAGGTGCAGGTGCTCGGCGACGCGCACGGCACCGTCGTCCACCTCGGTGAGCGCGAGTGCAGCCTGCAGCGCCGGCACCAGAAGGTCATCGAGGAGGCCCCCTCGCCGCTGCTGGATCCCGCGCAGCGGGCTGCCATGGGCGCCGCCGCCGTCGGGGCCGCCCGCGCGGTGGGCTACACCGGAGCCGGCACGGTGGAGTTCATCGTCGACGCCGAGCGGTCGAGCGACTTCTTCTTCCTCGAGATGAACACCCGGCTGCAGGTCGAGCACCCGGTCACCGAGTGCGTCACCGGGCTGGACCTGGTGGAGCTCCAGGTGCGGGTGGCCGCGGGGGAGCGGCTGCCGTTCGGTCAGGACGACGTCCGGCTCGACGGGCACGCCGTCGAGGCGCGGCTCTACGCCGAGGACCCCGCCCGCGGCTTCCTCCCGCAGGCCGGCACCGTGCTCGGCCTGCGCGAACCGGCCGGCGCGGGGGTGCGGGTGGACACCTCGCTGGCCGTCGGCTCCGTCGTCGGCAGCGACTACGACCCGATGCTGGCCAAGGTGATCGCGCACGGCCCCGACCGGGAGACCGCGCGGGCCCGGCTGGTCGGCGCGCTCGGGCACACCGCCGTGCTGGGCGTGCCGACCAACACCGCGTTCCTGCGCGCCCTGCTCACCGATCCCGACGTGGTCGCCGGGCGGCTGGACACGGGCCTCATCGAGCGGCGCGGCGAGGCGCTCACCGCCGTCGGGCCGCCGTCCGAGGCCGTGTACGCGGCCGCCGCGCTGGCGCTCCTCCTCGAGTCCGAGCCCGCCGGGCCGGTCGTCGACCGCTGGGACGTCCCCGACGGCTGGCGGCTCGGCGAGCCGGCCTGGACCGTGCGCCGGCTGCAGGCGGCCGGCGGTGCGCCGGTGACCGTGCGGGTGCGCGGCCGCGCGGCCGACGCCGTCGTCCGGGTGGAGGACGGGGAGCCGGTGCCCGCGCGGGCGGTCCGCGACGGCGACGAGCTGGCGGTGACCCTGGACGGCGTCACCCGGCGGTACCTCGTCGTCCACGCCGGGGGCGACGTGTGGCTGGCGGCCGAGGGCCGGGTGACCGCCTTCCGGGAGCACGAGCGCCTGCACACGGCGGCCGAGGGCGCCGGAGGGGACGGCGTCGTCAGCGCACCCATGCCGGGGACGGTGACGGTGGTGCGCGCGGTCGTCGGCGACCAGGTGGAGGCGGGGACCCCGCTGCTGGTCGTCGAGGCCATGAAGATGGAGCACGTGCTGACCGCCCCCGTCGCGGGGACGGTCACCGAGCTCGGCGTGACAGCGGGCCAACAGGTCCGGCTGGACGAGCGGGTGGCCGTGGTGACCCCATCGGCCGCCGACGAGGGGGAGTGACCCGGATGCTGGACTACCGGCTCGACGAGGAGACCGAGGCGCTGCGGAAGACGGTCCGCCAGTTCGCCCAGGAGGTCATCGCCCCGCAGATCGGGGAGTTCTACGAGCGCGACGAGTTCCCGACCGCGATCGTGCGGCAGATGGGGGAGCTCGGCCTGTTCGGGCTGCCGTTCCCCGAGGAGTACGGCGGCTCGGGCGGCACCTACTTCGACCTGTGCGTGGCGCTGGAGGAGCTGGCGCGGGTCGACTCCTCCGTGGCGATCACGCTGGAGGCCGGGGTCTCGCTGGGCGCCATGCCGATCTACCGGTTCGGCACCGAGGAGCAGAAGCGGGCGTGGCTGCCGCGGCTGTGCTCCGGTGAGGCGCTGGGCGCGTTCGGGCTGACCGAGCCCGGCGGCGGTTCGGACGCCGGTGCCACCCGCACCACCGCGCGCCTGGAGGACGGGCACTGGGTGGTCAGCGGCTCGAAGGCGTTCATCACCAACGCCGGCACCGAGCTGACCGAGCTGGTCACCGTCACCGCGGTCACGGGCACCCGGCCGGACGGCGGCAAGGAGATCTCCGCCATCGCCATCCCGTCGGGGACGCCCGGGTTCACCGTCGGCCAGCGGTACTCGAAGGTCGGCTGGAACGCCTCGGACACCCGCGAGCTCTCGTTCAGCGACTGCCGGGTGCCCGAGGGGAACCTGGTCGGCGAGCGGGGCCGCGGCTACGCGCAGTTCCTGTCGATCCTCGACGAGGGGCGCATCGCGATCTCCGCGCTGGCCGTGGGCCTGGCGCAGGGGTGCGTGGACGAGTCGGTGAAGTACGCCGGGCAGCGCGAGGCGTTCGGGCAGCCGATCGGCCGCAACCAGGCCGTCCAGTTCATGATCGCCGACATGGAGGTGCGCGCCTCGACCGCGCGGCTGGCGTACTACCGGGCCGCGGAGAAGATGCTGCGCGGCGAGCCGTTCAAGCGCGAGGCCTCCATCGCCAAGCTGTACAGCTCCGAGGTGGCGATGGACAACGCCCGCTACGCCACCCAGGTGCACGGCGGCTACGGGTTCATGAACGAGTTCCCGGTCGGGCGGTTCTACCGCGACGCGAAGATCCTGGAGATCGGCGAGGGGACCAGCGAGGTGCAGCGGATGCTCATCGCCCGCGACCTCGGCGTCGGCTGACGTGTCGGAGTGGATCCGTGGGTGTCACGCCCACGGATCCACTCCGACAGCTCAGGCCGTGACGTCGATCAGCACCTTGCCGACGGCGCCCTCCTCGACGGCCCGGTGCGCCTGCGCGGTCTCGGCCAGCGGGTACACGTGCAGCGGCAGCCCGGCGTCCTCACCGACCCGGACCGCGCCGTCCAGAACGGCGGCGTTGACGTCCTCGACGGCGAGCTCCTTGGCCCGCCGCGGCTCGGTGTAGACGAAGACGAACTGCCAGCGGGCGTTGGCGTTCATCTGCAGCCGCACCGGGATGGTGACCTCGGCGCCGCCGTCGTCGGCGTACATCGCCACCGCGCCGTGCCGCCCGATCACCTGGGCGTCGATCCCGGCGTTCCGGGCCGCGGAGACCTCGACGATCGTGTCCACCCCGTGCGGGGCGATCCTGCGGACCTCCTCGACGACGTCCTGCCGCCGGTAGTCGACGACGTGTGAGGCGCCGGCGGCCGCGGCCAGCTGTGCCTTCGCGGGGCTGCTGACGGTGGTGATCACCGTGGCGTCGGCCCAGCGCGCCAGCTGGACGGCGGCGTTGCCGACCGCGCCCGCGCCGCCGGCGACCAGCACCGTCCGGCCCTGGAGGGTCCCGGGGCCGAGCCGGTCGGGCACCGACTCGCCGAGGGTCAGGCAGCGGTGCGCGGTGAGGAACGGGATGCCCAGGGCGGCGCCCAGCTGCAGGGAGGCGTCCCCGCCGAGCAGCACGGTCTGCCGGACGGGGACGACGGTGTGCTCGGCCGCCGTTCCGTGCGCCCGCTGCCAGGCCGCCTCCCACACCCACACCCGCTGACCGACGATCGCCGGGTCGACGCCCTGGCCGACCGCCTCCACCGTGCCGGCCCCGTCCTGGCCGGGGACCTGCCCGCCGGGGTCCGGGGGCGCGGTGCGGCGGCGCTTCCAGTCCGTGGGGTTGACCCCGGCGAAGGCCAGGCGGACCCGCACCTCTCCGGGGCCGGGGTCGGGGCTGGGCCGGTCGACCAGCCGCAGGACGTCGGGATCGCCGTTCTCGGTGTAGACGATGGCTCGCACGGACCCCTGCCTACCCGCTCGCGGCTCCCGCGGCGACCGTGGGCGGACGGCGGCGTCGTCTCAGCGCCAGGTGACCGTCTCCGGACGGCGGCCCAGCACCCGGGTCACCCGCGCCGCGGTCCGCTCGTCGGCGTTGACCAGGACCGGGCGTGGCGTGCCGGCGAACAGCGGCAGGTCCGAGTCGCTGTCGCTGTAGACGGCGACCCACGGGGGCGGGTACCCGCGGTCGATCAGCATCTGCACCTTCGTCGCGCCCATCGCGCGCCGCACCCGGGGCGGTACGAGCGACCCGGTCGAGCCGACGACGTCGACGTCCCCCAGGCCGACCGCGGTGAGGAACCCGCGCGCCATCGTCTCCTCGCAGCCGGTCGCGACGACGACCTCGTCCCCGGCCGCGCGGTGCGCCCGCACGCACGCGATCGCCTCGGCGACGGCGGCCTCCGGGCGGCGGGTCAGTGCCGTGCGGTAGGCGTCGGCCACCGCCTCGACGTCCGGAGCCGACCGCCCACCCACCGCCAGCCGGGTGAGCAGGCGGGCGGCCTGCGGCCGGGTCCAGGGCAGCGCCGAGCCGGGCAGCAGCAGGGGGGCCGCGGCAAGCAGCGGCAGGACCCGCAGCGGCGACTGCCGCAACCGGCCGGCGAGGAAGAGTGTCGAGGCGTCGCCGGAGAGCAGCACCTTGTCGAGGTCGACGACGACGGTCGGGGCCATGCCAGGGGAGTACCGGGCTCCCGTGGTGGCGGAAACCTGCCCGGGGGATTCCGCGGCCCGCGCCGGTCTGCCCCCTTCGGGGTGGTCGTGGCCCGGAACACTGCACCTGGCCGCCGTCCGGCCGATGACCCAGACGTGCACCCGACACTCTCCAGCCGGCTCGCCGCGCTGCTCCCCCAGGGTCGGATGCTGCCCGACGAGGTCTGGCGGCGCCGCCACCGCGTGATCGTGTGGATCGCGGGGCTGCAGGCCGCCGCCCTGGGCCTGGTCGCCCCTGCCACCGGAGCCGACCTGTTGACCACGGTGTTCACCGTGTTCGCCGTCGGCTACCCCCTGCTGTTCCTGGTGCTGCCCGGAGCCGCCCGCGGCCTGCAGTCCGGTGCGACGACGGTCAGCCTGCTCGCGGCGTCGATGGCCGTCGTCGCGCTGTTCGACGGCCTCACCGAGGCGCACTTCCACTTCTTCGTCGTCATCGGCGTGGTCTCGCTCTACCAGAGCTGGCTGCCGTTCGGCGTCGCGCTGGTCGTGGTGCTCGGCCACCACGGCCTGGTCGGTCACCTGGCACCCCACGCCGTCTTCGGCCACGAGGCCGCGACGCACAACTCCTGGGCCTGGGCGGCGGTCCACGGCGCCTTCGTGCTGGCCTCCAGCCTCGCCCACCTGGCCGCGTGGCGGCTCAACGAGCAGCAGGGTCTGCGCGACACGCTGACCGGACTCGCGAACCGCACCCAGCTGGTGGAGGACGCCGACCGGCTGCTCGCCCGGCACACCCGCACCGTCAGCGTTCTGCTGCTCGACGTCGACGACTTCCGCGACGTCAACGACTCCCGCGGCCACGCGGCCGGCGACCGGCTGCTGGTCGCCGTCGGCAAGCGGATCGCCGGCTGTGTCCGTCCCGGCGACCGGGTCGCCCGGCTCGGTGGCGACGAGTTCGCCGTCATGGTGGACGGCGGGCCGGAGGTCGCCCAGGCGGTGGGGGAGCGCATCCTCCTGACCCTGACCGACCCGGTCGCCGTCGAGGGGCGTCCGCTGGCCGTGCACGTCAGCGTCGGCGTGGCCGGCACCGAGACCGCCGGCGAGCGGGACGCCGTCACGCTGCTGCGCAACGCCGACCTCGCCATGTACATGGCCAAGGCGCTGGGCAAGAACCGGCTGGTGCACTACGCCGACGGCATGGCGCAGGCGGCGCGGAACAAGGCCGAGCTGCTCGAGGACCTCGCCGGCGCCATCCCGGCCGGACAGTTCGAGGTCCACTACCAGCCGACCATCGACCTGGCGACCGGCGTGACCACGGGCTACGAGGCGCTGCTGCGCTGGCACCACCCCACCCGAGGGCTGGTGCCGCCGGTGGAGTTCATCCCGCTGGCCGAGGAGGGCGCGCACATCGTCGACATCGGCCGCTGGGTGCTGGCCGAGGCCACCCGTCAGGCCGCCGCGTGGTCCGCGGCGGCGCGCCGGCCCATCGGCATCGCGGTCAACCTCTCGCCGCGCCAGCTGGCCGACGACGACGTGGTCGCCACCGTGCGCGCCGCGCTGGCCGACAGCGGCCTGCCCGCCCGGCAGCTGACCCTCGAGGTCACCGAGGGCGTGCTGGTCCGGGACGTCGACCAGGTGGTCACGCAGCTGCTGGCGCTGCGGGCCCTCGGCGTCCGCATCGCCATCGACGACTTCGGCACCGGCTACTCCAGCCTGTCCTACCTGCGCCGGCTGCCCGCGGACATCGTCAAGATCGACCGCAGCTTCGTCCAGGACCTGGGCACCGGCGGCCGGACGACGACCCTGGTCGCCTCGATCATCGAGCTGGCTCGCAGCCTGCACCTGGATGTCGTGGCCGAGGGCGTCGAGTCCCCGGAGCAGCACGCCGCCCTCCGCGGGCTGGCCTGCAGTCACGCCCAGGGCTTCCTGTTCGGCCGCCCGCAGCCCGCTGGCGTCCAGACCCCCGCGGCGCAGCCGGCGATCGCCGCTGCGCCCGTGTCCCGCAGGCCCGCGCCGCTGGCCCGCCGCTGACGGACCCCGTCGCCGGCCGGGTCACACCGGCGTGATCGAGAGGGTGAGGGCGCGGCGGCCTTCCTCGGTGCGGGCGGTGGCCATCCGCTCGGCGGTGGGGGTGCCGTACTCGGTGGTGCGCTGGCGGGCGGG
>NZ_JALPKQ010000056.1:0-31005 GCF_051383655.1 Geodermatophilus sp. CPCC 205761 | reverse complement strand
GGTTCGCCGAGCTGGCGGCGGCCGCCGGCGAGGCGCTGGGCCGGGGGGGCGCCGCCGCCGGGCTGGCCGCCGCGGAGGACGCCCTGGGGCTGTGGCGCGGGCCGGTCGCGCTCGAGGACGCCGGCGACCGGGCCTTCGCGGTCGCCGCCCGCACCCGGCTGGACGCGCTGCGCGCCGCCTGCCGCGAGGACGCGGTCGCCGCCCTGGTCTGCCTGGGCCGCGCCGGTGCGGCGGTCGCGCGGGCCGAGGAGCTGGTCGCCGAACACCCGCTGCGGGAGCGGCCGTGGGTGCTGCTGCTCGACGCGCTGCACGCCGCCGGCCGGACCGCCGAGGCGCTGGCCCGCTACACCGACGTCCGCCGGCTGCTCGGCGCGGAGCTCGGCGTCGAGCCGGGGCCGGCGCTGCGCGAGGCCCAGGCGCGGGTGCTCCGGAGGGAACCGGCGCCCCCTCCCCCGGCACCGGGCGCCGCGGGCCCCGCCCTCGTGGGCCGCGACGCGGAGCGGTCCGCCGTGCGCGCCGTCGTGGCGGGGCTGCCGCGCTCGGGCCCGCGGTTCGTCCTGGTCGAGGGCGAGGCCGGCATCGGCAAGACCCGGCTGGCGGCCGAGGCGGTGGCCGGGCCGGGCGTGCGGGTGGCGTGGGGCCGCTGCCACGAGGACGACGACGCGCCCGCGCTGTGGCCGTGGCAGCAGGTGGTCTCGGAGCTGTCGGGGCGGGCCGACCCGCTGGCCCTCCCCGGCGAGGGGGCCTTCGCCGCCTTCGAGCGCGCACTGGGCACCCTCGTCGCCGCGTCGGCCGAGGCGCGGGTGGTCGTGGTGGTGGACGACCTGCACTGGGCGGACCCGGCGTCGCTGCGGCTGCTCTCCTTCCTCGCCGTCGAGCTGCGGCACGGGCCGGTCGCGGTGCTCGCGACCTGCCGCTCGGGGGTGCCCGACCCGGCGCTGGCCCAGGTCCGCGCGACGCTGGCCCGCACCGCCGGCTTCACCCACCTCGCGCTGGCGCCGCTGGACGCCGCGGCGACGGCGGAGCTGGTGCGCGAGGTGGCCGACCTGGACGACGCGGCGCTGGCCGACCTGCACGCGCGGTCGGGCGGCAACCCGTTCTTCGCGACCGAGCTGGCCCGGGTGGCGGCGTCCGGTGGCGCGGACCGCGCGGTGCCGGCGGGCGTGCGGGACGTCGTCGAGCGCCGGCTGGCCGGGCTACCCGAGGAGGTGCGGGCGGTGCTGCGGCTGGCCGCGGCGGCGGGCCAGCGGTTCGACGTCGCCCTGCTGCAGCGGGCCTCCGCAGGGGACGACGACGCCCTCGTCGACGCGCTGGACGCCGCCCAGACCGCGGACCTGGTGCGCCCGGCCGGCGCCGGTCGCCTGGCCTTCGCCCACGCGCTGGTCCGCGAGGCGCTGCTGGCCGACGTCCCGGAGCTGCGCCGGGGCCGCCTGCACGCCCGGCTGGCGGCGGCGCTGCCGGAGACGGCCGACCCGTTCGAGCGGGCGCACCACCTGGTCGCCGGCCGGCCGTTCACCGACGCCGCGGCCACGGTGGCCGCCTGCGAGCGGGCCGCCACGCGCGCCGCCCACGAGCACGCGCACGAGACCGCGGCCCGCTGGTGGGAGCGCGCGCTGGAGGCGCTGGACGCCGAGCCCGGCGGCGGGCCGCCGGACCTGCGGCAGGACATCCTGCTCCGCGCGGGCACGACGATGGCCCGCTCCGGCTCTTGGGAGGCCGCGACCGGCCTGCTCACCGCCGCCGTGGACGCCGCGCTGACCCGGGGCGACGCCGCCACCGCGGCGGCCGCCGCCGACCGGTTCTGCCGGCTGGCCGGGCTGTGGTTCCCGGTCGCCTACGGCAGCTACCCGGAGGACCTCGTGCGCCGGCTGGAGGCGGTGCTGGCCGCGGCCGGGGACGACGCCGCCGCCCGCGTGCGGAGCCAGGCCGCGCTGGCGACGGCCTGCCACTACGGCCCCGACCGCGGGCGCAGCGACCGGGAGTCCGCCGCGGCCCTCGCCCTGGCCCGCACGACCGGCCGCGACGACCTGCTGGTCACCGCACTGTCGGCGCGGCTGTCGGCGGCCTGGCTGCCGGGCGACGAGGACGAGCAGATCGCCACCGCCACCGAGCTGCTCGGGCTCGCCGCCGGCCCGGAGCGCGCCGACGTCGCCGTCCTGGCGCTGGCCCGCCGGTCGACCGCCCGCCTGGTGCTGGGCGACCTCGCCGGCGGCGACGCCGACCTGGTCGAGGCCTGGGACGTCGCCCAGCGGCACGACCTGCCGCTGCTGCAGACGCAGTGCGTGAGCATGCAGGCGGCGCGGGCGACGCTCGACGGCCGCCACGACCTGGCGATGGAGCTGGTCGACCGGGCGTACGTGCTCACCCAGCGGACCCAGCTCTACACGCAGGACTGGACCGACCTGGTCATGCGCGCGTTCATCTGGATCGACCAGGGCTGCCTGGCCGAGCGCCTGACCGGGCTGCCGGCGGAGTCGTCGTCGGCCGGCGGTGCCCAGGCGTTCGTGCTGGCGCTGGCACTGCTGCAGACCGGGCAGGCGCCGGCGGCCGCGGCGGTGATGGCCGAGCACGACGCGTTCCGCGCCTGGCCGATGCAGTGGGACTGGCTGTCGCTGACCTGCTGGCAGGCGCTCATCGCCGGCGACCTCGCCGACGCCGGGGCGCTGCCGGACCCCGCGGTGGCCGCGGCGATCGCCGACCGGCTGCTCCCCCACGCCCACCGGCTCGCCCTCCAGGGCGGCATCGGCGCGCTCGGCCCGACGGCGCTGTACCTGGGGCGGGCCGAGGCGGCGGCCGGCCGGACCGCGGCCGCGGAGGAGCACCTGCGCCAGGCGGTCGCGGTCAGCGAGCGGCTCGGGCTGCGGCCGTCACTGGCCCGGGGGCTGCTGGCGCTCGCCCGGCTGCACGCGGCGCGCGGCGACCGGGGCGCGGCCGCCGGGGAGGCGGCCCGGGCGCGGGCCGTCGCGGAGGAGGTGGGCATGCGGCTGGTCGCCCGGGACGCGGGGCGGCTGGCTGAGGGCTGAGCGAGGGCCGGACGGCGGTCAGCGCTCGGCGACGGCGTCCTCGCCGACCTCCTCGAGGCCGGTGGTGGCCTGCAGGGACTCGTACAGCCGGCCCAGCAGCCGGGCCAGGTCCTCGCGCTCGTCGGGGCTGAGCTTCTCCAGCATCCGGGTGAGCCTGCCGAAGTGGGTGTCGGCGGCCCGGTCGACCATCTCGCGGCCGGCGTCGGTGAGCTCCACGTAGACCATGCGGTTGTCGTCGGGGTCCCGCTCCCGGCGGACGAGCCCCTCGCGCTCCAGGCGCTTGACCCGAAGGGTCAGCCCCCCGGTGGTGACCAGGGTCCGGCGGGCGAGCTCCCCGGCACTCAGGCGGTGGTCCTGCCCGGACCGCCGCAGGGCCGCCAGGACGTCGAACCCCGGTTCGCTGGTGCCGACCTCGGCGAACCCGTCGGCGATCGCGGACCGGTAGAGCAGGAAGCTCCGGTGCAGCCGGCCGAAGACCTCCATGGCGGAGACGTCCAGGCTCGGTCGGACCCGGGCCCACTGGCCGATGATGTCGTCCACGGCATCCCGGGACGTGGACGGTGCGGAGGTCATGGGGTCTCCTCAAGCTGTGCGGCGGCGCCCCGCCTGCAGACATCTTTCCACTGAACTATCTCTCCGCCCCGGAACTTCCGGGACAGAGAGTGAGGACCTGCTCCCATCGGGTGAGGCGCGACGGGCGGCCGCGGGGTCACCTGCTCAGCCCCCGCCGCCGGCGCTCCCGATGACCCCCTGCGCCTCGATCTCGACCTTCAGGCCCGGATCGACCAGCGCCGAGACCTCGACCAGGGTCGAGCAGGGGAAGTCGCCCGAGAACACCTCCGAACGTGCCCGGCCGACCGCGGCCTTGTCGTCGATCTCGGTCAGGTACACGCGCAGCACGAGGATGTCGTCCACCCGCGCGCCGCAGGCCTCGGTCAGCTCCCTGATCCGCCGGAAGGTCTCCCGCGCCTGCGCGTAGGCGTCCGCCCCGCCCACCGGGCCGTCCGGCCCGCCGGCGTGCATGCCGGACAGGAAGAACTGGTCGCCGTGCACCCGCGCGTTGCTGAACATGCCCGGCCGGGGCGGCTCCGGCACCGACTCCGCGCTGACCCTCATCCGCGCCCCTTCCGCTGGTCGGACTCCCGGGTGAGCCGCTCGCGCACCGGGGCGAAGTCGTAGGTCGGGTAGAAGTCGGTGTGGAAGACACCCCAGGCGCGACGCTCCAGCTCGACGTTCACCGCGGCGAGCCGGCCGGCCGGCAGCCGCAGCGTGACGATCTGGCCGACGCCCATCGCGACCACCCAGGAGACGACCTCGCACCCCTCGGGCGGGAAGCCGTGCCACCAGTCGGCGTCGTCGAGCTTGCGCTGCAACTGCTCGAGGTTCTGCGTCTGGTCGTGCCGCAGGAAGACGGTCAGCAGCATCGTCCCGTCGTCGGGGACGGCCTCGGCCGTCCCCGACGACGCGTTCGCCTCAGGCACCGGGTGCGGACACCAGCTGCGCGGCCTGCGCCTTGGCGTCGGCCCGGTACATCCGGCGGATCCGCGAGACGCCCAGGTCGTGCTGGTAGAGGTGCTCGTCGACGTCGGCATCGGCGGCCAGGGCCTCCAGCACCACCCGGTCCTGCTCCAGCACCGCCCAGTGCCTGGCCTCGAGCTGTGTCCGGTACAGGAAGCGCCACACCTCCCGCTCCCAGCCCTCCACCCGGCGGGTCCGCCAGTGGAAGATCGCCGAGTTGTCCTCGTCGATCGGGGTCGCCATGCCGACGATGCCGAACACCCCGCCGGGGCCGGCGCTCTGGGCGTAGGGGATCTCGAGGTCGACGTAGTCCATCGAGCCGCGGCAGAACTCCACCCAGTCGAAGTTCACGCCGCGCTGGTCGGTCTTCTCGAAGAAGAAGCCGCGGTCGGTCTCGCGGATCCGGAACCGGGCCGAGGTGTCGCCGCCGAACATCGAGTGCGAGTCGCGGTGCAGGAACGCGCCGTGCATCGGGTCGAGGACGTTGTCCATGTAGAACCGCCACGGACCGGCCCACTCCGCGAAGTTGGAGAACCAGGACACCGCGGGGTCCTTGAGCCGGTCGGGCAGCACGAACTCCGTCGGCGTCGACTCCTCGGTGAGCGGGACGAAGGCGAAGATCGTGTCGGCGGCCTCGACCACCTGGAGCGACACGGTGGCCTTCTTGCCCTCCAGGGTGCAGCCGGGCATGCCGGGCACCGAGACCACCGTCCCGGTGCCGTCCACCTGGACCCCGTGGTACTTGCAGGCCACCCGGTCGCCGAGGTGCTGGCCCACCGACAGCGGGGCGCTGCGGTGCGGGCAGCGGTCCTCGAGCACGGAGATCGTGCCCTGGGCGTTGCGGAACAGCAGCCAGTCGACCCCCAGTCGCTTGACCTTGACCATCTCCCCGGCGCCGACGAAGCGCGACGGGAGGAAGGGGTACCAGCGGTCCCGCAGCCCGGTGGCGGCGATCTCCTCGACGGAGAGTGCCCGGCGGGTGCCGACGACCTTGGGGGTCTTGATCGGCCGGGGCCGGGACGGAGCGGCGGGCTTGGTGCTGACGTCGGTCATCTCAGTCTCCCAGTCGGCGCATCTCGGCGCGGAAGTTGTCCTCGTTCCAGGAGCTCCCGTCGGGAGCGTTCAGACCCAGGCCGTTGAGGCCCTCGATGAGGCCCGGGAGGTCGTGCACGCCACGCCCGAAGACCTCCATGATCGCGCCGGAGAGCTTCTGCTCGTACGGGCTGATCGGGTCGGGGTGCGTCTGGTGTTCTTCCAGGTACTGCTCAGGCACGTGCTTCCTCCCTGGGCTGGGGCGTGAGGGTGCGGAGTCCCTCGGCGATGGACATGAACGCGGTGACCCACTCGGCGAACGAGTGGGGGTTGCTGCGGTGCACCGGCGCGGTGGTGCCGTCGACGACGACCATGACGCCGTTGTCGATGCCGCCGGCCACGGTCTGGGCCTGGGAGATGTCGCTGTCCGGCCGGGGCGCGGCGACGACCACCAACGTGGGCGTGTGCACCTGGCGCAGCAGCTCCCAGTAGCCGGGGTCGGACTCGTCGACCTCCGGGTCCCCGGCCAGGACGCTGATCACCAGGTCGGGCCGGCGGGCGGCGAGCAGCAGCGCCCGAGGCACCGCCGTCCCCGCGGCGATCACGTGCACCGGGCTCGCACCGTGGTGCTCGGTGACCGCCTCGACCGCCTGGGCGAGCCAGGCCTCGTCGTCGGGCTCCCCGGCGGGTGCCCACTCGACGGCGCCCAGGGCGTGCACCTGGTCGAGGAACCAGTCGGCGGGCTCGGCGCCCGCGCGCAGGCACAGGATGCCGGCGGTCAGGTCGTCGCCCTGCTCGGCGGGAGGCTGTTCGAGGGTCATGCTCACGCCCTTCCGGTGGTGGTGGGGATGTGCACCGGCGGGGTGAAGGCGCCGGGCTTGGGCTCCAGGGCGGTCACGTCCACCTCGATCATCACGGGGCGGTGTTCGGCCACCGCCTCGCGGAGCACCGACTCGAACGAGCCGGCGTCGCGGACCAGCCAGTACGGCATGTCCATCGACCGGGCCAGCAGCCCGAAGTCGGGGGTGAACAGGTCGACGCCGGTGACGTCGAAGCCGTTGGCCCGCTGCATGTTGCGCAGGACGCCGTACCCGCCGTCGTTGAACACCAGGACGACGACCCACGCCCGCGTGCCGCCGAGCGAGGCGAGCTCGCCCAGGTGCACCGCCAGGCCGCCGTCGCCGGCCATGACCACCGTCGGGACCTCCGGCCGGCCGACGGCCGCGCCGATGCCCATGGCCAGGCCCTGACCGATGCCGCCGCCGAGCGGGAAGATGTTGGAGCTGCGCTCGTAGAACTCCAGGAGCCGGTTGCCCCACTGGCTCGACGGGATGGTCACGTCGCGGGCCACGACCGCCTCGCGGGGCAGGACGGTGCGCAGCCCGCGGCAGATGTCGGCGTAGCCGCCGATGTAGCCGTACAGGTCGGCGCGGACCTGCTCCCGGACGGCGCGCACCCGCTCGCGCCAGCCGGGCTCGGTGGCGGTGCCGGTCACCCGCTCGAGCAGCGCGGCCAGCACCGGGGCGGCGTCGCCGACCAGCCCGACGTCGGCCGGGTAGACCCGCCCGACCGAGGCCGGGTCGACGTCGATCTGGACGTGCCGTTTGGGCAGCTCGAGGTGGTAGCTCCGGGTCTCGTTGGACCGGAAGTGCGTGCCGATGCTGAGCACCAGGTCGGCCTCGGCCAGCAGCGGGGTGACCGACGGGGTGCTGGCGAAGTTGCCGATCACCAGGTCGTCGTCCTCGGGGATGATCGCCCGGCCCGAGTTGCTGGTGAGCACGCCCGCGCCCAGCCGGTGCGCCAGCTCGGTGAGCTCCGCCTCGGCGGCGGCCGCGCCGCCACCGACCCAGAGCAGCGGTCGTTCCGCGGCGGCCAGCAGCCGGGCGGCCGCGTCGAGGGCGTCGTCGTCCGGGTGCGGCACGGGGGCCGGCTCGGCGACGAACGGCTGCTGCTCGTCGGGGCGGGCGAGGTACTGTAGGTCCGACGGCCACTCGACGCTGGCCGGGCCGCCGGGGGTGCTGGTGATCGCGGCGACGGCCTCCTCGAGGACCGCCTCGGCGCGGTCGGCCGACGGCACGGACGCCGCGAACACCGAGATCGCCTCGAGCATCCTCAACTGACCGGGGAACTCGTGGATCACGCCGCGCGAGGGGCCGGTGGCCGCCGCGTCGTAGTGCTCGGAGTCGATCTGGCCGGTGATGTGCAGCACCCGGCTGCCGGCGGTGAGCGCCTCGACCATCGACCCGGCGGCGTTGCCCGCCCCCGTGCCGGTGCTGGTCAGTGCCACGCCGATGCGGCCGGTGGCGCGGGACCAACCGTCGGCGGCGTTGACGACGGCGGCCTCGTGGCGCATCTCGACGAAGGTCAGCTCGCGGGCGACGGCCTCGACCAGCGGCAGGTTGTGCACGCTGATAACGCCGAAGGCGGTGTCGATGCCGTGTCGCTTCATGACGGCGACGAGGACGTCACCGCCGGTGGGCTGGCGAGGGGTGCTGGTCATGGCGCGGAGGTCCTGTCGCAGTCGGGTCAGATGTATCGGGAGACGCCGCCACCGACGTCGATGGTGGCGCCGGTGCAGTAGCTCGACAGCGGCGAGAGCAGGGTGACGATCGGGAAGGCGACCTCCTCGGCCCGGCCGAAGCGGCCCAGCGCGATGCCGCGGTCGGCGGCGATCTCGGCGCTCCACTCCTCGTAGCTCCGGGACGTGCCGGCGGCCTCGTACCGGCGCCGCCACTGGCCGGTGTCGATCAGCCCGAGCGCCACCGTGTTGACCCGGATGCCGTCGGCCCCGAGGTCCTGGGACAGCGTGCGGGTCAGGTTGAGCAGCGCGGCCCGTGCGGCGGAGGTGACCGCCAGCCGCGCCTCGGGCTGGCGCGCCAGGATCGCGTTGACGTTGACCACCGAGGCCGCGTCGGACGCCGCCAGGTGCTTGCGCGCGGCCCGGATGACGTTCCAGGCGCCGAACACCTTGAGCTCGAGCTCCTCGCGGATCTGCTCGTCGGTGGTGTCGCCGATCGGGGCCATCAGGGAGCGGCCGGCGTTGCACACCACGCCGTCCACCCCGCCGAAGGCCGCGACGCCCTCGGCGACCATCGCCTCGACCGAGTCCCGGTCGACGACGTCGCAGGAGACGGCGTGCACCCGGCCGGGGCCGGACAGCTCGTCGACGACCCGCCGCAGCCGGTCCAGGTCGCGGGCCGACGCGACCACCCGGGCGCCCTCGGCGACCAGGTAGCGGGTGGTGGCCAGGCCCACCCCGGAGCTCGCTCCGGTCACGACGACGACGCGGCCGTCCAGTCCCAGGTCCATCTCAGCTCCTCATCACTGGGGCATCACGAAGCCGCCGTCGACCGCCACGACCTGGCCGGTGATGAAGCCGGCCCGGTCCGACAGGAGGTAGGCGACGAGGTCGGCGACGTCCTGCGGGGTCTGCTCGCGGGGCAGCACCCGGTTGTCGGCGTAGAGCTGGTAGCGCTCGGCCGGCACGGTCTCGGTCGCCTCGACCCGGATGAGCCCCGGGGCGACGGCGTTGACGCGGACCCCGTGCGGGCCGGCGTCGCGCGCCATCGTGCGGGTCATGGACATGACCGCGCCCTTGGAGCCCACGTAGTGCACCAGCCGCGGGGAGCCGTAGATGGCGGTGTCGGAGGCGACGTTGACCACCGCGCCCCGGCCCTTGGCCAGCATCTGCGGCACGAGCCGCGCGGCCACCTGCCAGGTGCCCAGCGCGTTGACGGTCATGACCCGCTGGAAGGCCGCCACGTCGAGCTCCCAGAAGGTGTCGCCACCGACGCCGTCGGCCAGCGCGGCGTTGTTGACCAGGGCGTCCGCCCCGCCCAGCTCGGCGGTGCACTCGGCCAGCGCCGCCACCGAGGCGGGGTCGGCGATGTCGACGGTGAGCGCGTGCACCTCGGCGCCGCCGGCCCGCAGCTCCGCGGCCGTCTCCGCCAGCAGCTCGCCGCGGATGTCGCCGAGC
Organism: Geodermatophilus sp. CPCC 205761; assembly: GCF_051383655.1. NCBI lineage: Bacteria > Bacillati > Actinomycetota > Actinomycetes > Geodermatophilales > Geodermatophilaceae > Geodermatophilus > Geodermatophilus sp. CPCC 205761. Next base: position 21,456 of record NZ_JALPKQ010000056.1, on the reverse strand, counting down.
ACCAGGCGGTCGCCCTCGGCGGCGAGCACCTCGGCGATCACCCGGCCGAGCCCGCGGGCGGCGCCGGTCACGACGCTGAGGCGGCTCATGCGAGGCCCCAGAAGTCGAGCAGCGCCGCGGCGACCTCGTGCGGGCGCTCGGTGACCGCGGCGTGCCCGGCGCCGGGCACCAGGACGAACCTGGCGCCGGGCACGGTCGCGGCCAGCAGCCGGGACTCGTCGACGCCGGTCACCGTGTCGTGCTCGCCGACCAGCACCAGCGTCGGCACCTCGATCGAGGCCAGCAGCCCGGCGGTGTCGGTGGCGGCCATGAACTCCGCGGCGCCCTGGTAGCCGGGCAGCCGCACCCGCGCCATCTCGGCGCGGACGGCCTCGGCGACGACGGGGTCGCAGCCGGGGGCGACCAGCTTCGGAGCGCGCGCGGCGGCGAACGCCGCCGGCCCCTGCTCGACGAGGTCGGCGACCCGGGCCCGCATCGCCGCGGCTCTGGCCGGGCTGGTGCCCGACCCGCGGGTGGAGTCAGCGAGCACCAGGGAGCGCACCCGCTCCGGGTACCGGGCGGCGACGACGGTGGCGATCACCCCGCCCCAGGAGGTGCCGACCAGGTCGACCTGGTCCAGCCCCAGCTCGTCGAGGACCTCGCACACCCGCGCGGGGTGGTCGACGTCCGCCGGGCCGGCCGGGTCGGCCGACTCGCCGTATCCGGGGGCGTCCCAGGACAGGGCGCGCAGCGCGTGCCCGGCCAGGACCGAGCCCACCGGCGCGCACGAGCGGGCGTTGCCGCCGATGCCGTGCAGCAGCAGCACCGCGCGGCCGGTCCCCTCGTCGGTGAGGGAGAGGCCGCCGGCGGTCCGGATGCGGGAGACGACGGGCATGTCAGGCCTCGACCCCGACGCCGAGCCCGGCACCGTTGTCGGCCTCGACCGGGAGGAAGTAGTCCGGCTTGGTGTCGACCAGCTCCCGGGCCCCCGGGTCGGGGATGCCGGCCATGGCCGAGCGGACCGTGGAGGTCGGCGGGCCCGCGGTGCGCCACTGGTCGGAGAGCTCCGGCGTCCGCTTCCAGGTGCGGCACAACCAGGCGTCCTCGTCGACCTGGATGACCTCGGAGGTGTACTCGCAGACCAGCTGCGCCGGGTCGGTGTAGTAGGAGAACGTGTTGTCCCCCGGGCCGTGCCGCCCCGGTCCCCACTGCGGCGTGATGCCGTGCACCTTGAGGCTGCCGATGCCCCGCATGAAGTGGTCGACCGACGCCATCTCGTAGGCGACGTGGTTGACCGAGGCCCACGGTGCCTGGTTGAAGGCGATCACGTGGTGCTCGGGGTTGCACCGCAGGAACGACATCTGGTGCTCCGACCAGTCCGAGACCCGCATGCCCAGCACCTGGCTGTAGAAGGCGGTGGCCCGGTCGATGTCGACGGTGTTCAGGACGACGTGGGCCAGCTTGCGCGGCAGCGCGGCGTAGCCCCGCTCGTCCCGCCGGGGGACGGCGTGCACGTCGGCCGCGAGCTCCACGACCCGGCCCTCCGGGTCGACCAGCGCCAGGCCGTACCCGCCGGCGGCGTCGTCGGAGGGACCGGGCTCGCGCAGCAGCGGGATGCCCAGCCGCTCCAGCGCGCGGGCGGCGTCGTCGATCTCGCGCGGCGTGGCCACGGCGAAGGTGACCCCGCCGAGCGAGTTCTGCGCGGCGTTCTGGAGCTTGAGGATGTGGTGGTCGTCGCTGGTGCCGCGGAGCCAGAACCGGTCGCTGTCGGCCTCGGTGAGGCCCAGCCCCCAGACCTCGCTGTAGAAGTCCTTGGAGGTGACCGGGTCGGGCACTCCGAGGGTGACCGACCGCAGCGCGCGGAGCCGGACGACGGGGGTGTCGGCGTAGTGCATGGGATCTCCTGTCGGGCGGCGGCCCACCTGCGGGGTCCCGCCGCGAACCTGCGAGTGGCGGGGGGCAGCTGGGTCCTTCTTCAGAGTTCGAGGACGAGCTCGCGGCCGCGGCAACGGGAGACGCAGACCATCATCGTCCCGGCGGCCTCGTGCTCCTCCGGCGTGAGCAGGAAGTCCCGGTGGTCCACCTCGCCGGAGAGGACGGTGGTCTCGCAGGTCCCGCAGATGCCCTCGGCGCAGGAGGACGGGACGTCCACGCCGGCGGCCTCGAGCGCCTCGAGCACGGACTCGTCGGGGCCGACGGGGATGCGCTCGCCGGTCGAGTTCAGGACCACGTCGAACGCCTCGTCGACGGTGCCGGGGGGCAGTTCCCGCTCGGGGGCCTTGAACCGCTCCAGCCGGAGCAGGTTCGGGTCCTCCATGCCCTCGGCGACCGCGTCCATCAGCGGCGTCGGGCCGCAGCAGTAGACCAGCGTGCGCGGGTCCTGGCTGTGCAGCATCGCCTTGAGGTCGGGGTAGCGGCCGCTCTCGTCGTCGACGTGCACGTGCCGCCGTTCCCGCGGCAGCTGGTCGACCGCCGGGAGGAAGGCCATCGTCTGCCGGCTGCGGCCGGTGTAGAGCAGCGACCACTCCGCTCCGCGGGCCTCGAGCTCCCGGACCATCGGCAGGATCGGGGTGATCCCGATCCCGCCGGCGATCAGGAAGTGCTTGGGCCCGTCCTCGAGGTGGAACGCGTTCCGCGGGCCGTCGACGACGATGTGCACACCGACCGGCAGCGAGTCGTGGATGTAGGAGCTGCCGCCGCGGGAGTCGGCGGTGCGCAGCACGGCCACGGTCCACCTCCTGGAGTCGTGGGGATCCGAGCACAGCGAGTACTCGCGGACGAGGCCGTTCGGCAGGTGCAGCGCCAGGTGCGCACCCGGCTTCCAGGTCGGCAGCGCCGCCCCGGACGGGTCGACCAGCGTCACGCTGGTGATGCCGTCGGCCTCCCAGGTCTTCTGCTGGACCCGCAGCACGTGCTGCCCGGCCTCGCCCGCGAGGTTCCTCTCCATGCTCCGACTCCTCGTTCGCTACCTGCGGATGGGGCGCCCGCTCAGCGGGTGACGCCGTACATCTCCGAGGTGGGCGGGTAGGTCGGCAGCTGCGGCTTCTGGGTGCCGATGATCACGCACATCAGGGCGTCGGTGTCGCCGACGTTCTTCAGCGAGCGCGGGACGCCGGCCGGGACGCGGATCAGGTCGCGGTAGCCGAGGGTGCGCACGGCCTTCTTGGTGCCGTCCTCGACGTCGTGGACGGCCACCTCCAGCGTGCCCTCCAGGACGAAGAAGACCTCTTCCACGTCGTGGTGGGTGTGCTCCGGGCCGACGGCGCCGGCGGGCAGCCGCATGTTGGAGAAGGTGAAGTGCTCCGCCGCCAGCGTCCGGCTGTCGGCCGAGTGGTCGCCGGTGGCGCCGGAGCCGATGTAGCGGATCTGCGCGCGCTTGAAGCGGTCGCCACCGGCGGCCGCCTGGAAGCCCAGGGTGTCCCAGTCCTCGTAGCGGCTCTCCGCGGTGGCGAGGCAGGAGTCGATGAGGGCCTCGAGGTCGGTGGTCTGGGTCGCCTCGGGCGTTGCGGTCTGCTCGGTCACTGCGTTGTTCCTTCCTGTGTCCCGGCGGGCGGTGTCGCCGCCGGTGGTCCGGGGTGGGGTGTCGGTGCTGGTCGGCGCCGCGCGGTCAGTGCGCGCGGCCCCGGTGCGCGATCGCCTCGATCTCGACGGTGGCCCCGTAGGGGAGGCCGGCCACCTCGACGAAGCTGCGCGCCGGCCGCGGCTCGGCGAAGACCTGCTCGTAGTGCGCGTTCGCCTCGTCGCGCAGGCTGACGTCGGTGACGAAGTAGGTCGTCTTCACGACGTCGGCCAGCTGCATGCCCACGGTGGCCAGCCGCTCGGTGAGGCGCGCGATCGCGGCCTCGATGGCCTCGGTGCGCCCCTGGACGGCGTGCCCCTCGGGGTCCACCGACAGGGCTCCGGAGACGAACGCCAGGTCGCCGACGGCGAAGGCCGGGCTGTAGGGGTGCGCGCTGCTCATCGCTCCTCCCCCTGCAGGTTCGCCCACGGGAGAGGGCGCCCGCTGAGGTCGACGTAGATGCTCTTCTGGTGCATGTAGGACCGGATCCCCTCCCGGCCCTTCTCGACCCCGATGCCGCTCTCCTTCAAGCCGGCGAACGGGGTGGAGATGCTGAACTGCTTGTAGGTGTTGATCCAGACGGTGCCGGCCTTGACGGCGCGGGCCACCCGCCAGGCGCGGGGGAAGTCGGCGGTCCAGATCCCGCAGGCCAGGCCGAAGACGGTGTCGTTCGCCTGCGCGACGAGGTCGTCCTCGTCGTCGAAGACGAGCAGCGTCGCGACCGGCCCGAAGATCTCTTCCTGGCAGATGACGTCGTCGTTGCGGACGTCGGTGAGGATCGTCGGCAGGTAGTAGGCGCCGACGGCCAGCGCCTCGTCGTCGGGGATCCGGCCGCCGCACAGGACGGTGGCCCCGCCGGCCACGGCGTCGTCCACCATCTTCGCGACCGAGTCGCGGTGCGAGTGGGTGATCATCGGGGCCACCTGGGTGCGGGGGTCCCCGCCGGGCCCGACGACCAGCCGCTCCGTCGCGGCGACCAGCCGGGAGACCAGCTCCTCGTGGACGTCGCGGTGGACGAAGATCCGGGAACCGGCGATGCAGCTCTGACCGCTCGAGGAGAAGATCCCGTAGACCAGGCCGGCGACGGTCTGGTCCAGGTCGGCGTCCGGGAAGACGATCGTCGGCGACTTGCCGCCGAGCTCCAGGGTGACGGGCATGATCTTGCGGGCGGCGATCGACCCCAGGTGCCGCCCGGTCGACGTCCCGCCGGTGAAGGTCACCTTGCTGACCTGCGGGTGGGAGACCAGCTCCTCCCCCACGACGCGCCCCGGCCCGGGGAGCACCGAGAGCAGACCGTCGGGCAGTCCGGCCTCCTGCGCGAGCCGGGCCAGGAACAGGGTCACCCACGGCGCCCAGACCGGCGGCTTGGCCACGACGGCGTTGCCGGCGGCGAGGGCGGGGGCGATCTTCTGGGCGTCGCTGGCGATCGGCGAGTTCCAGGGGGTGATGGCCCCGACGACCCCCATCGGCTCCCAGGTGGCGAAGGTCAGGAACGGGCCGCGGGACGGGGTGACGTCCCCGGTCATCGTCTCGAGGCTCGCGGCCATGTAGCGGAAGGTGTTGGCCGCGCTCACGCACAGCGCCTTCGTCTCGGTGCGGGTCTTGCCCGTGTCGAGCGTCTGCAGCGCCGAGACGAGGTCGGCGTTCCGGTCCAGCGCGTCGCCGATCCGGTAGAGCACCCGCGCCCGCTCGTGCGGCAGCAGGTCGGCCCACCCGGTGTCGGCGACGGCCTGCAGGCCACCGCGCACCGCGCGGTCGACGTCGGCGGCGGTCGCGCCGTGCAGGGTGGCGAAGACCGCACCGGTGGACGGGTCCACCGACTCGATCAGGTCGCCGGTGCCGCGCTCCCACCGGCCGGCCACGAAGATCTCGTCCGTCAGGAGCGCCTGCAGCTCGGCCGGGGCGGCGGCCGTGCGCGCCGGGTCGTCCACGACCTGTAGTTCGTCGATCATCTGGTCTCCTTCGGTGTCCTCGGGACGTCGGTCTGGCACGTCGGGCTCAGGCGATGAGGGGTGGCCTGGCCGTCATCCCCCGGAGGGTCCGGAGCAGCGAGTAGGGCACCACCGCGCTGGTCTTCGGGTTGTCGGCGCTCGGGCGGTTCTGCACCTGGAAGACGTAGGTGCCCGACCGCCCGGTGGCCTCGATGCGGTGGGTGACCAGCTCCGCCGCGGGGTCGGCGTGCAGCTCCACCACGACCCCCTCGGGGTCGGCCACCGCGAGGGCCAGCGCGCTGGCCACGTTGAGCGACTGCGGGAAGAGCCGGGCCGCCTCGGCCGGGGTGCCCCGGAAGACCAGCACGTCCCCCGTCGCCCCGGTGAGCCGGCGCCGCTCCGCCTCGTCCATCCAGGGCTGGAGCAGGGACTCCGGCTGCTTCGTCGTGCGCAGGACGACCTCGTCCAGCCGCTCGACCGCCGCGGCCGACGCCAGCAGGTCCAGCCCGCCGACCGCGCCGTGGGTGCAGCGCAGCCGGCCCGGGCCGAGCTGGTCGAGCCGGTCCCGCAGGCTCGGGTCCATCAGCGCCCCGATGGAGGTCGCCAGCAGGTCCCGGCCGGCGGTGAGGACCGGCTCGACCGCGCTGAGCAGCGCGGCCGCGCCGGCGCACTCGACCACCACGTCACAGGCCTCGATGGCCTGCTCCAGGCTCATCTGCGGCACCGGCGGGGCGGAGAGCTCCGACCGGTTGACGACGGCGACCAGCGTGGCGCCCTCGACCGCACCGGCCAGGAGCTCCCGCGCCACGGTCCTGCCGATGGCCCCGTAGCCCAGCAGGGCCACGCGGGGCCCGGCCCCCCGGGCGCCGGCCGTGGGGCCGGCGTCCGGGGTGCGAGCCGCAGCCTCGGCAGGGAGTGACATCGGTCAGGAACCCTCGGGCACGTAGGTGAACTCGGCGGCGTCGTAGCCCTCCTCGAGGAGCTCCTGCTCCACGAGGATGTCGACGACCCGCTGGATCTGCTCGACGTCGGTCTCGGCGAAGAAGTCGGGCAGGGCCATGTTCTGCGCGACGTCCTCGGGCACGTTGGCGACGCCCGGCAGCCAGGTGCGGAACTCCTGCTCGTTGGCCTCGATGTCCCCGCCGGCGGCGTACATCGCGCGGATGAACGCGTTGATCGTGTTCGGGTTCTCGGCGATGAACGCGTCGCTGGAGATGAAGTTGGAGACCGCGAGGCCGGCGTTGGGACCGTTCGGGTCGGCGAGGTCGACCACCTCACGCATGCCGGCACCCAGAGCGGCCGAGGAGAAGGGCTCGGGTGAGTAGCCGACGTCGATGGAGGCGGACTGGACACCGGCCAGCATCTCCGGGAACGGGACCTCGACGAAGGTCGGCTCGACGTCCTCGAGGCCCTCCTCGTTGAGCAGGTTCCGCAGGGTGACGTCGCCGATGTTGTTGGTCGCGTTGATCCCGATGGTCTTGCCGTTCAGGTCCTCGAGGGTCTGCACCGGGGAGTCCGGTGGGACGTAGACCGACAGGCCGCCCGGGCCGAGCGCGCTGGTGAGGACGACGGTCTTGATCGGCAGCCCGGTCTGGGTCGCGATCGAGGTCGAGATGGTGTTCGAGAAGCTGAGGTCCAGCTGGCCGGCGGCGACGTTCTGCGCGGCGATCGGGCCGCCCTGCACGGGCTCGAGGGTGACCGTCAGGCCCTCGTCCTCGAAGAAGCCCTTCTCCTGGGCCCAGTAGAGCGCCGCGTAGTCGGCCAGCGGGAGCGACCCGACGGTGAGTTCCGTCGTCTCCAGGCCACCGTCGCCGGAGCCCTCCCCGCCACCCGCGGCGGGCTCGTCGGAGCCACACGCGGACAACCCCAGCGTCGCCACGACGGCCATCCCCGTCACCGCGCTTCGGAACCTCATACCAATACCTCCGGCCTCAGAATCTTTGCACTCAACTATCGGGTCAAGCGTGACGGACGGCACGCTCGCTGTCAACGCCTGCGGGTTGCCTCGGCGACCCGTCAGGCCACCTCCTGCGGAACGCTCCCCGGGGTGCGCAGCAGCCGGGTCACGTGCCCGCGGATCTCCACGAAGCGCGGGTCGGTCTTGGTGGTGATGTGGTCGCGCGGGCGGGGCAGGTCGACCTCGATGACCTCGCTGACCACGCTGGGCGGGGCGGAGAGCACGAAGATGCGGTCGGCCAGGTAGACGCTCTCGTCGATGTCGTGGGTGACGACGAGGACGGTGATGCCCAGCTCCTGCTGGATCCGCATGAGCAGGTCCTCGAGGTCGGCTCGCGTCTGCGCGTCGACCGAGGCGTAGGGCTCGTCCATCAGCAGCAGCTTGGGGTGGCTGGCCAGCGCCCGGGCGATCGCGACGCGCTGCTGCATGCCGCCCGACATCTCCCAGGGGTAGAGCTTCTCCTTGCCGGAGAGGCCCACCTCGTTGATGGCGAACCGCACCCGCTCCGCCCGCTCCTTGGCAGGCAGGTGCTTGATCGGGAAGGCCACGTTCTTGTCCACCCGCATCCACGGGTACAGCGAGCGCGAGTAGTCCTGGAACACCATGGCCAGGCCGTCGGGCACCCCGGTGACGGGCGCGCCCTCGAACGTGACGCCCCCGGAGGTCGGGGTGTCGAGGCCGGAGATGATCCGGAGCAGCGTCGACTTGCCGCAGCCGGAGGGGCCGACGATGACGCTGATCTTGTGCGCCGGCACGTCGGCGCTGATGCTGCGCACCGCCATGTTCGGGCCGTAGCTCTTGGAGACGGCGTCCAGCTGGAGTTCGGTCTGGTTCGTGGTGGGCACGGTGTTGTCAGTCATCCTGCTGAGTCGCTCCTCGGTGCCAGGCGAGCGCGCGTCGCTCGACGAACTTGAAGATGATGTTGAAGAGCACACCCAGGATCACCAGCGCGACCAGGACCGACCAGAAGCCGCCGTAGTCGAAGTTCCGCTGGGACTGGATGAGCAGGTAGCCCAGCCCGTTCTCGGACTTCTGCAGCTCCGAGATGATCATCAGGATCAGGGACAGGGACAGCGACGTCCGGATGCCGGCGAAGATCTTGGGCGAGGCCCCCGGCAGGACGATGTGGAACAGGACGTCGCGCCCGGGGATCCGGAAGACCTGCGCCGCCTGCGCCCGGACCGCCCCGATCGAGCTCACGCCGTCGATGGTGTTGAGCAGGATCGGCCAGACGATGCTGAAGGCGATCAGGAAGATCTTCGGCGAGGCGCCGGTGCCGAAGAGGAAGAAGAAGACCCCGAGCAGGGCCGGCGAGGGCAGCGAGCGCCCGAGGTGGACCAGCGGCTGGAACAGCGCGGTCAGCACCGGCGAGATGCCCAGCAGCACCCCGACCACCACGCCGACCACGATGGCGATCGCCAGGCCCGCGAGGGCACGGCCGACGCTGGGGAAGAGGTGGTCGAAGGTCGCGTCGCCCAGGAACAGGCGCGAGGGGTCGGTGGAGAGGAAGTCGGTGAAGAACCGCTGGAACGCCGTCAGCGGGTCGACGACGAACAGGCCGATGCGGGTCGAGGTCGACAGGAGCCACCAGACCAGCAGGATGGCCGCCGGGACGACCAGCCGCAGGACCAGTGTCACCGGCCAGGCGAAGCCGGCCCGCTCCCGGCGAGCCGACCTGGGGGTCGGCTGCGCGGCCTGCTCCTCGACCGCCTCCGACTCCGGCGCGCTGAGCGGCACGTGCGGACGGTCGGTGCCGTGCTGCTGGATGGTCACTGCGCGAGCCCCTTCTTCCAGCCGAACAGGACGTCGTCGAGCTTGGCCATGACCAGGTTGATCAGGACGCCGAGCAGGCCGGCGACGAGCGTGGCCGCGTAGACGAGGTCGAGGTTGGTGGCGTTGGCGGTGTTCTCGAGGATGTAGCCGCCGATCCCGTTGCCGCTGCCGATCAGCAGCTCGGCACTAACGGCGACCAGCAGGCCGATCGAGGCGGCGATCCGGACGCCGGTGAAGGCGAACGGCAGGGCGCTGGGGATCTTCACCTTCCGCAGCACGCCCATCTCGCTGTTGCCGAAGGTCTTGGCGGTCATCACCGCCGTGGTGTCCGTGCTCCGGACGCCGTACATGGTGTTGAGCAGGATCGGCCAGACACAGGAGAGCGCCACGGTCAGCGCCAGCGGCAGCATCCCCGGGTCCAGGAGCAGGACCAGGATCGGTCCCACCGCGACCGAGGGCAGGACGCGGAACGCCTCGACCGGCCACTCGAAGGCCAGGAAGGCGCTCCGGAAGGCCCCCATCAGCCCACCGATGAGGACGCCGGCGACGGTGGCGACGAGCAGGCCGAGCATCCACTCGCCGAGGGTGAACAGCACCTGCTCCCAGAACACCGCGTCCGGGAACAGGTCGATCGCGCCCTGGACCACCCCGCTGGGCAGCGGGAGTCCGGGGACGTCGATCAGGCCCGAACGCAGGACCAGCTCGGCCAGCAGCGCGCTGCCGACGACGCCGACCACGCCCAGGACCACCTGCGACCGGCCGCTACGAGCTTCGGCTTGCAGCTTCATGCCTGGTCTCCCTTCCCGTGGCCGGGCCCGGAGGGGCCGGCGTCGTGCTGGATCACCGCGCGGCTGCCGCGCTGGTCGTTGGACACATCCAGTTCCTCGTGGTCGGCGGGCTGGGACTGTTCCCCGCGGCCCCGTCGATCCGGGGCGGACACCGGCCGCAGCCCTCCGTCCCGGCCCCTGACCTGCCCGGATGTCTCTTCGGGCGGCCGTCGTGGCGAGTGGGAGGACGTGACCTGAGCTGCGACGCGATCTCTGGTGAGCTGGACCACATCGCCGGATCAATGGTCGCGGGGAGATCCCCGAGTAGTCAATACCTGAGCGCAAAGATTCTTTGCGATGTTGCGTCGTTCGAGGTCGGCGCGTGCTGCCGCGGCCGTCGCCGGTCGGCTCAGTCCAGCGGGACCGACCAGGCGTCGTAGGAGTAGACCCAGTCGCCCGTGCCGGACTCCTTGAGCCACTCGTTGCCGCGGGAGCCGATCTGGATGCGGGCGGTCCGAGGGAGCCGGGCGGCCTCGTAGCGCGCCAGCGCCTCCCGCGGCGCCCACGACGTCAGGGCGCGGGCGAGGACGACGGCGTCCTCGATCGCCATGCCGGCCCCCTGGGCCATGAACGGCATCATCGGGTGGCAGGCGTCGCCGAGGAGGGTCCGGGTGCCCGCCGACCAGGTCGGCAGCGGATCCCGGACGTAGAGGGCCGACTTGAGCACCTCGTCGCACGCGTCGAGCAGCGCGCGGGCCTCGTGGTGGAAGTCCTTGTAGGCCTCGCGCAGCTCCACCACGTCACCGGGCGCGGTCCACGACTCCTCCCGCCACGAGTCCTGCGGGCGGGTCGCGAACACGAAGATGTCCTGGCCCCGGTTGAGCGGGAAGGTGACGATCTGCGTGGCGGGATCGGGGCCCCACCACTTGGTGAAGGCGTCCATGTTCGGCACGTCGAGCCGGTCGGCCGGGACGACCGCGCGGTAGGCCACCACGCCGGTGAACTCCGGCTGCTCGGGCCCGAACACCGCCTCGCGGACGACGGAGTGGATCCCGTCGGCGCCGACCAGGACGTCGACGGTCGCCGTGTTCCCGTCGGTGAACTCGAGGACGGTCCGGCCGGCGTCGTCGTGCAGGGCCGACAACCGCTTCCCCAGCCGGACGACGTCGTCCGGGAGCGCGTCCTCGAGTGCCTGCAGCACGTCGGCCCGGTGCATCGTCAGCTGCGGGGAGCCGTACTGCCGCTCGGCGGTGTCGGCCATCTCCAGCCGGGAGGTCTCGGCACCGGAGTCCCAGGTGCGGCTGATCCGGTGGGTGGGCCGCGCCGCCGTCGTCCGCAGGGCCTCCCCCACACCCAGGCCGTCGAGGGCCCGGACGGCGTTGGGCGTGAGGTTGATGTCGGCGCCCACCCGGCCGAACTTCGAGGCCTGCTCGAAGACGACGACCTCGCGCCCGAGCCCGCGCAGGGCGATGGCCGCGGAGAGACCTCCGATCCCTGCCCCGACGATCCCGACGACCTGCGAGTCCATGTCCACTCCGTTCCCTGCGGTTCAGCGTGGTGAGCGCTGGGCGGCTCCGGTGTGGCCGGCCGCGTGGATGCCCACTGTGCCCTGGAGTTGTTTCGTTCTCTTTGCGCTCAGAAGTCATGCAGCAAGGCATTCCTAGGTGATGGCCGTCACGCGGTCAAGAGCGCCCCGCGGGTCGTCGCTCCCCCCGCCGTCGGGTCAGGAGGAGGCCGTCGCCCACACCACGGAGACGAGCGCGGCGACCGCGAGGGCGGCGAGCGGCGCGAACGACACCCCGCCCGCGACGAGCACTCCCCCACCGATCGACGCCGGGAGCCAGGTCCAGGTGGCGATGGTCCGTGCGGCGCGTCCGCGCCGGCGCCGCGCCGTCTCCAGCCAGAACGGGACGGCGATCGGCGGCGCCACCCCGGCGAGCAGGGCCAGCCACGGCAGGAGTTCGCGGTGGAACCCGGCGACGCCGAGCGCGATGCCGAGGAGGGCCACGACCGCCATGCCCCGCCGCGCCGCCAGGCCGGTGAAGACCTGCAGGGCGAGCCCGCCCGAGAACGCCGAGGTGACGGTGGGGGCGAGGACCGCCAGGACGATGAGCAGGTCGCCGGCCGCCAGTCCGGCCCACCGGACGTCGGAGAGCCCGGCCAGGCTGGCATCGGCGGCGCTGCCGACGGAGAGCCTCATCGCGGCGCCGACCAGGCAGAGGCCGATGGCGGGGACGACGAGGGCCGCGACGCAGATCAGGAGGCTCCGCCGTCGGGGCAGGCCGGCCGAGAAGTCGGGCGAGCGCAGCATGAAGACCGCGACGTATCCGACGCAGGCGGCGAGCACGACGACCCCCTCGCCGCCGCCTGCGGACGTGGTGGTGACCGGCGCCTCGACCCGGTCGAGGCTCAGCAACAGCAGCGGGGCCAGCAGCAGGGTGATCAGCGTGGTGGCGACCGCGACGACGTTCCACCGCCGGACGTCGGCCGACACCAGGAGCAGGGCGACCACCCCGAGTCCGACGGCGCACAGCCAGGACGACAGGCCGGTGACGCGGCCCAGCGACTCCGCGCCGATGCCGACACCGAACCCGACCCAGCCGACCATCCCGCAGGTGACGAGCAGCCCGACGGCGACCCGCGCTCGCGGAGGGAGGTAGCTGCGGCTGGCCTCCACGAAGGTCGCGCCCTGTCCGCGGGGCGGGCGCAGGCCGAGCTGACCCTGGAGGACGAGCAGAGTCCCCATGAGCACGGCACCCGCGACCAGCCAGACGAGAGGGAGAGCGCCGCCCTGGCGGTCGACCAGCTGCGCGCCCAGGACGAGCGCACCCGGGGAGCTCCCGATGCCCAGCCAGGCACCGACGTACCGCGTCCAGGGAACGGCCGCCGTGGTGGGGGTCGTCATACGGCTTCTCCACCCATGGCAGGAGTCTTAGCCCTCAGACTCTCAGGGGCAAGCCATGCGTTCCGCCCTCACGCGGGCGTTGCTGTGGTGCTGGGATTCCGGCTGGGGGCCCGTGGTGCGGGGCGCCGTCGGAGGGCTGGACCGCGGGCGGCTACGCTGTGCGGGCACCTCCGCGGGTGTAGCTCAATGGTAGAGCCCCAGCCTTCCAAGCTGGCCATGCCGGTTCGATCCCGGTCACCCGCTCCACACGTTTCCGCAGGTCAATGGGTCTGTCAGGCCTACTGGAGAAGCGCTGGAGAAGCCTCCGGAGCGCCCGTTTGAACCCTTTCATGACCCCTGTTTTCCGATGGATAGGTCATGAATAGGTCACGGCGCGAGCCCGGATCCAGGCAGGTCACAGCCGCTGATCGGCTTCGGACGGGTCCGCCGTGACCACGGATGGGTCACGTCGCCTCGTCATCCGGCTGGCGACCCGCCGGCGCCGGAGCGAGTGAAGGTGATGTCGGACCGTCCCTTGACCTGTCCAGCGCTCGCGAAGTAGCGGCCAGCCCCCTCTGGTCGAGGCGGAAAGCGGTCCCGTGCCGCCTTCCAGACCCCTCCCGGACCGGTTGATGCACTCAGTGCTCAGGCGTCACAACGCGCCTGAGCAGAACGCGGAACGGTCGCTGACCGGAACTACCTTGCGGGCCATGACGGGGGTCCTCTCCTATGACCGCCCCGCCACTCGATTCACGATCACGGCCGTGGAGGCACGAGTGGCGTCCACCAAGGTGGTGTTCGGCGGGCTTGGTGACGAGTAGCCCTCGAACGTGAAGGCGGCCACCGCGTGATCTTCTGGAGACCTCTCACAGACCCAGGAGTTCGACGCGATGACCGCTCCGAGCAGTATCGACCCTGCCCACTTTCTGCACGAGCAGCTGGCCCAGGCCAGCCCTGACCTGCTGCGTCAGATGCTGACCACGTTTATCAACACGCTGATGTCGGCGGAGGCCGACGCGGTCTGCGGTGCCGGCTATGGCGAGCGCAGTCCCGAGCGGACCAACGTCCGCAACGGCTACCGGGCCCGTGAGTTCGACACCCGGGCCGGCACGCTGGAGGTGGCGGTTCCCAAGCTGCGCGCCGGCTCCTACTTCCCGGACTGGCTGCTGGAGCGCCGACGGCGGGCGGAGCGGGCGCTGACCACCGTGGTCGCCACCTGCTACCTGCTCGGGGTGAGCACCCGGCGGATGGAGCGGCTGGTCGAGTCTCTGGGAATCACCCGGCTGTCGAAGTCGCAGGTGTCGGAGATGGCACGTGAGCTGGACGGTCAGGTCGCGGACTTCCGGCACCGGCCGCTCGACCAGGGGCCTTACACCTTTGTCGCCGCCGACGCCCTCGTCCTGAAGGTGCGCGAGGGCGGCCGGGTGGTCAACGTGCACGCCCTGTTGGCCACCGGCGTGAATGCCGACGGGCACCGGGAGATCCTCGGCCTGCAGGTCACCAGCGCTGAGGACGGCGCCGGCTGGCTCGGGTTCTTCCGGGACCTGACCGCCCGCGGGCTGACCGGCGTGGCTCTGGTGACCTCTGATGCGCACCGCGGGCTGGTCGACTCCATCGGCGCGACCCTGCCCGGAGCCGGCTGGCAGCGCTGCCGAACGCACTACGCCGCCAACCTCATGGCGGCGACGCCGAAGGCGTCCTGGCCGTGGGTGCGGGCGCTGCTGCACTCGGTCTACGACCAGCCCGACGCAGGAAGCGTGCACGCCCAGTTCGACCGCGTCCTCGACGCCCTGACCGACAAGCTGCCCAAGGTCGCCGAGCACCTCGAGGGCGCCCGGGCCGACGTGCTGGCCTTCACCGCCTTCCCCAAGGAGGTCTGGCGCCAGATCTGGTCGAACAACCCCTCCGAACGGCTCAACCGGGAGATCCGCCGGCGCACCGACGTCGTCGGCATCTTCCCCGACCGCGACGCCCTCATCCGCCTCGTCGGGGCGGTGCTGGCCGAGCAGCACGACGAATGGACCGAAGGCCGCCGCTACCTCGGCCTCGACGTCCTCGCCCGCTGCCGCATCCGGCCGGTCACCGAGTCGGCGACCGGGACCACCGAGGAGGTGACCATCCCGGCGCTCAGCGCCTGACCCACCAGAAAGATCACGCGGTCGCCGTCACACACCACGCCAGCGGACTTGACCGAGGCACGCCCGCGACTCATGCCGGTATCACGCGGTGCGGAGACTGCCGATACGAGACGTCAGTGGACCGCTGGAGTCTTGACGAGCGTTGCAGGAGACCCAAGGCATGCCCGAACCGATCGACACTATCCGTCGCGTCAACAGCGACGAGACCATGACCCTCGAAGAGCTTTACCGCGCCCGCGCCACGCTGGACCGGTACACCTCGGAGAAGAAGGCCGATGTGAAGGAGGCCCGCCGACGGGTCGGCACGATGATCGCCGAGCTCGAACCGGCCGGCCAGCCAGCACCGGCGGCGCACGATGCCGCCACCGGCCAGTCGAAGACCCTGCAGGAAGCCATCTACACCGGCGACCTGCGTCCTCCGAAGGACGAGAAGAAGGACGGCAACCCAGCCCTCGGTTTCATCGTCCTACTTGTGATCATCGGCTTCGTGGTCTACGCCTGCAGCGGAGGCGACTCAGACTCCGGTGACAGCGACAGCGGCTCGACGAGCGACAGCGACTCGACGAGCGACAGCGACGACGGCCGCAACGAGAGCATGGCCACGGTCATGTGTGAGGACTTCGTCGAGCAACGGCTGAAGGCGCCGTCGACGGCCGACTTCAGTGGCGTCTTCGACACCAGCGTCACCGGCAGCGGCTCCGACTACACAGTCGTGGGCTACGTCGACGCACAGAACGGCTTCGGCGCAATGATCCGCAACAACTACAGCTGCACGGTGCACGACAACGGTGACGAAAGCTGGACGTTGACGTCCCTCACCGGCTTGAACTGAGCGCGACGTCAGTCAGGTGCTGCCGCTGCGTCAGTGGGAACGGACCCCCGGGTGGCCCCGCCCCCGACCGCATGAGCATGGACACTGAGTGGACCCGCACCAGGCCGCCGCCGTCGAAGAAAACCTCCGCGTTGCTCAGGCCGAGGTAGGACCGGCTCCGCCAAGCTGGCCGACCAGGAGGCGGCCAAGGACGCCCACGGCCACGGCGCCGACGAGTCTACCTCGGCCGCTGAGATTGGCCGCCGGGAAACCCGGCGATGGGCACGCGGGCGCCGTGCCGGTGAGGGCGGTCGCGATCACCGGCAGGTGATCGAGGCGATCGCCTGGAAGTACCGCACCGGCTCCCCGTGGCGGGAGGTGCCCGAGCAGTTCGGGCCGTGGCAGACCGCCTATGAGCGGTTGACCCGGTGGAGCTCCGATGGCACCTGGGCCAGGTTGCTGGCCCGGGCGCAGGCCGATGCCGACGCCGCCGGTGAGCTGGACTGGCTGGTCGCGGCCGATGCCACGCTGGTGCGGGTGCATCAGCACGGGGCCAGCGCGCGACGGGCCGGCGGCAACGCCTCGACCGCGCGCGGCGACGACGATCAGGAGGGCGGCCGGCGCCCCGGCCGCGTCACCGACGACCAGTAATTGCCCCGCGAAACCGGCGGTGACCGAGCCGGCCGATCACGCGATCGGCCGCTCCCGCGGCGGGTTGACCACCAAGGTGCACGCGCTCACCGACGGCCGCGGACGAACCCTGGTGCTGCTGCTGACCGCCGGCAACGTCAACGACACCACCATGTTCGCCCCGCTGCTGGCGGCGTTGCGCGTCGCCCGGGTCGGATCGGGGCGACCGCGGACCTGCCCGGACTACCTGGTCGCCGACAAGGGCTACAGCAGCCGCGCCAACCGGGCGCTGCTGCGCCGTCGCGGCATCGCGCACACCATCGCTCAGCCCAGCGACCAGACCGCCAACCGCCGCCGCAAGGGCTCCGCCGGTGGACGCCCGGTCGGCTTCGACAAGGCCCGCTACGCACGCAACGTCGTCGAACGCGGTTTCTGCCGGGTCAAACAGTGGCGCGGCCTGGCCACCCGCTACGACAAGCACGCCCGCAACTACGCCGGCGCGCTCAAGCTCGCCGCACTACTCACACCTGGCTTCCATGATCCGCCAGGACCCTCTCTAGCCGCGGGCGGGACGTCGGTCAGCTCTCGTAGCAGACGCCGTCGCCGTCGCGACAGTATCCCCCGCCACCGCTGTTTCGATAGCGCCGGTCCCACTCCTCGGCCTCCCGTTCGGCCTGCTCCTGCGAAGCGCGGCGGTCGGCCTCGTCCTGCCCGAACTCGCCCAGGCAGGTGCCGTAGCCGGTGGTGCGTGCGGCCTTTGTCGCGTTCCCCGCGGCCACGATGAGGGGCGCGTACTGCGCCTGGACCGGGGAGAGGACCTGCGAGTGGAGGATCGCAAAGGTGGCGGTTGAAGTGGGTGCACTGGTTCAACACCACCCGCCTGCACAGCGCCCTCGGCCACAGGCCCCCGGTCGAGGTCGAGCAGGAGTACTACCGTTCCATCACCGCCGAGCAGCAGCCGCTGCCGGCATAACCGCCCCGCTACAGAACCGGGGACGGTTCACACCCGGCTACTCGACCCTGCCGCCGACCGAGGGTCCTGCGCTTCCTGCTCCCGTTACCTCGCGCTCCTCGCGTGTCTGGCCACCCTGTCACCGACCGCTACTCGGGGAAGGCTTAGCTTCCGCCGCTGTCGGCCAGGTAAGGATATCCAGATTCTCCATCCACCGGACGAATTAGGCGTCCAAGCGGATCCAGTTCAAGGCCCGTTGTATCAGAAAGCCGCCGGCTCTCTGCTAGCAGACGGATTAGCTGCTCGGTCGCCGCCCAAGATCCAGCGAAGGATTCGGCGCGCAAGCCGTCCTCATCTCCCCTTTCGGCGAGAAGGTCCGCAAGCTTCTTCTCCTGGTAGCTGTTGCCCTCATCAGCCAGCGCGCGAAGACTTTCGATGTCGCCCTGGGAGGCCAACTCTGCAAGAAGCCGTACTTTTGCGACGTCGTCCCCAGACTCAGCCTCCGCCCGCAAGCCATCCAGGCCATCTCGCTCTTCGATACACCGCAACAGTAGGTCATGCGCAAAGCCGACAACGCTACCTCCGCGTCCTTCTTTGGCCGCGAGCTCGCGGAGGCCATCTAAATCACCCCGCTCCTTCAATAGGCGTGCAACCTCGTAGGGCGCATGTCTGTCGCCTGCATCAGCCTCCGCTCGCAAGCCCTCGAGGTCACCCCGGTCCGCAAGTAGACCAATTAGTAAATGCTGCGCACCGGCGGCACGAAGAGCACTCAGATCGCCGCGTCTCCTCAGAACCGAGAGGATTCCACCTGAGACTCTCTTATCGCCCGTACACTCGAGTGCACGCAACCCATCTAAGTCGCCTCGATCCTCGAGCTTGGATACCACATAGCCCAATGCATACCAGTTGCCCGCGCGGGCCTGCCGAAGGAGGCCGACATCATCGTTCCGCTCCCGGAGGACGTTTGCGAGCGCGCTCTGC
Source organism: Geodermatophilus sp. CPCC 205761 (assembly GCF_051383655.1). Classification (NCBI taxonomy): domain Bacteria; kingdom Bacillati; phylum Actinomycetota; class Actinomycetes; order Geodermatophilales; family Geodermatophilaceae; genus Geodermatophilus; species Geodermatophilus sp. CPCC 205761. The sequence continues at coordinate 3,094 of NZ_JALPKQ010000056.1, read as the reverse complement.
CCGTGCTCATTTCCGGAGTCCGCGAGCGCGAACAGGCCCTCCATGTCGCCGGTCCGAACGAGCATGTTGGCCAACTCATATCCAGCATTCGGAGTACCTTTGTCCGCAAGCGCACGTAGCCCTCGCACGTCGCCTCTTCTAGCGAGTAGTTGCACGAGGTTGTATTGGGCTACCCCGTCACCATTGCCGGCACGACTTCGGGTTTCGTCTTCAGCTTCGCGAGCTGCTAGATAGTTTGACAGCCGGCTATTCGCAACCTCGCTTCCAGCACTGGCGAGCGAGCGCAGGCCCTCAAGATCGCCGTCCCTGTCGAGGGCGTTAACCAACCAGTACTGCGCAGATTCGTCGCCTGCATCGGCGAGGGAGCGAAGAGTCGCTGTGTCGCCTGTCATGAAGAGGAGCCGAGCATGCAGTTGTCTCGCGACGAGGCTGCCACGGTCCGTTAGCGCACGTAAGCCGTCAATATCCTGCGCCCCGGCGAGGAATTCAGCAAGTGAGTCCTGAGCATAACGATTGTCAGCGTCGCTCTCTCTGCGCAGACCGTCCAGGTCGCGTCGAACTGCAAGCAATCGCGCAAGCGAGCGCCGAGCAGACTCGTCGCCTCGGATTGCCGCGGCCCTGAACAAGACCGTACTGGTTGTGTAGAGGCCCCTGTTATTCGCTTCCATCCCGATTGCATACACAATGTCGGGTGCGAGACCGGAAAGGGCCTTCGGATCGGTTAATGCATCCCAGAGCTCCACGGTCGTGGGAGAGCGACGCCTACGAAGAATACCATATTGGACAAGGTAGTCATGCGGGCGGTATGAATCGGGCGGTCCAACGCCTGAGGCTGTCCGTATGGGCGTGAGGGCGCTGACGCCATGAACCTCACGAACGCAATCAGCTAGGGCCGCATCGAACCAGTCGTCGGGTTGCACACGCTGGTCGGGCGTGAGATACCCCGGCGCTACGTCTCGGAGCATCGTAGATGGGATCAAGTTTGGATACCCAACTCGGCGAAGATCCAATGCCGCAGTCAAGACCGCCTTGGCGGCCGGTTCCTGTTCGTGTTCGTAACGCTCAAGGAGATGCACGCCGCCAGCGAGGACCTGGGTGATCTGTCGACTGCTGCCACTGACAACCCACCGGATCCTACGATCCGCGAGTGCGGCTTCTTGGAGTAGATGCGCGTCCGTGGACTCGAAATCGTCCGGAACAAACAATCGATTGGGCGCCGTAAACCTGAGAAGTTTTGGCACGGCATCTCTTGGCGGTGACGACGGGTAATCGCTAGGCATCGAGAGCTTGGCGAGAAAGGTAGGCCAGATTGTGGCCGCAACAAGGAAGGGCCTGACGCCCGGCGTGGACAAGAGTTCGTACAGGTAGTCGGCAGCCAAGGCACCGACGTCACCTGCGAGAAACTCCTGCAGTTCATCTAGCCAGATTATGCATGCGGGCGGGATCCCATCCTCAAGAGTCTGTACAAGAGACTCGGAGGTAGTGGGTCTCACGAGGGGCCAGCTGCCGAGTGTCGCGTCCACGCCTTCAAGAAGGCTGCGTGATTTGCCAGTGCTTGACCTGCCCACGAGAGTGACCATCGACGGACTAATATCCGCCTTCGCCGCAGTCAGCATCTCTCTTAGTCGGAGATCGTGTTCACGTTGAATGAAGAATGGCAAGCCCGACGCCGATCCTGGCGCATTAATCGACGGGTGGACTCCAAGGCTGAAGGGGCTATAAGAACGGACGCATGGTGCACTCAATGCGGTGGCGGTGGCGGCGGCGGCGGCGGCGATTACATTGACGCGCTTTGCGGCACCCGAGTTTGAGTTGATCGTGACTGGCGCAAGGAAGATACCTGCCGCGCTTCCTTGATCGGCGCGGAAGAGGGGCTGAACGAGCGAGGGGGGCGCTCCATTGCCTGATTCGCCGGCACCAGGTGAGCTGTCTACTATCGGTCCTGGTCCGGCATCTGAGGGTTTGGCGCTTCCCTCGCTCGGTCGGATTCCCGTTGGGAGCCTTGATTATTGATCGTAACGTTCCCGCTTAGCACCCCGGCCGCGACGCTGCCGCGATCCGCCCAAACAGAAGCCACGGTTGAGGCAATGGACTCCTCGCCTGTCGCCGCTGGGCCGGCGGCGCGCAACACGTTCTTTGCGGCATCAACCACTTCATTATCGCTAGCTACCTGGTGCCGTTCGAGGTGCTCACCTAGGGCGGTTACATAAACCGGTTCGTTCGGCTTGCTCTCAAATAGGGTCAAAGACGCCTGGGCTACGTTGTCGCGGTCGAACGCTCTCAGCACAAGGCCTTTCAAGCCCCTGTAGGCATCACCGACCGCGGCTGTTACGGTGTCAGTTAAGCCCGCCGAAGCTCCCAAAGCCAGTGCGCTCAATATGGTCGTCAGCGGCTCCATCGCACCTCACTCGGACACCACGGGAGCTAGGCAAGGTTCAAGCTTGATCCAGTTTCTGCTGCCTCGTGCATTCAATATCAGCTTGCCTCGGCGGTCAAGGCCATGGTGGGCGAGCCTTATCGGGTCGGGTACGTTGGCCTGCCGGTCGACGGCTTGAAGCTGCCGACCGGCGCCGACGGCCTTCCTGGGGTTGTTGCTGTTGACCGGCCAGTTCGTGCTGACAAGGCGCTAAGAAGCCGGTCTGGGGCTGCGCGTCAGGTGTGGCGCTCTGCGGCGAGCCGATCGGCCGACTTGCCGCAGAGAGCCGGATCGGCCGTCAGGTGGGCGATGCGCGCCTCTACCCCGGCCAATTCGTGCTGGGCGCCAGCGATTTGACGATGGACGTCGGCCAGCGCCGCCACGGGGTCCGGGGTTCGGCCGAGTGGTCCATACCGGCCGAGCTGTCGGTCCTGCCGGCGGCCGGCCTCGGCCACAGCCCGCCGCGCCTGGTTGTGTGCGCGTTGGGCGGCGTGGGCGGCGGCAATCAGCATGGCTTGCTCAGGGTGAACCGCCCCGGCGAGTCCGGAGACTCAGCGTGTTGAGACCTCGACCCGTTCCTGGGCCGGGTGGCGACCGTAGAACACTTGCTCGTACTGAAGTGACCCCCGTTGGCTGAACACCTCCAGACTTGGCACCAGCCAAGGAGGGAGGGCCCGG
>NZ_JALPKQ010000055.1:0-31081 GCF_051383655.1 Geodermatophilus sp. CPCC 205761 | reverse complement strand
CCCGCTGCAGCTCGGCGGCCTTCTGCGCCCGGGTCAGCAACGCCACCGGCAACCGCCCGCCCACCAGCGGCCGCTCACCCAACCAGCCGACCAGCACCTCCTCGATGCCGGTCTGCTCCACCGCCGCCGAAGTCACGAGTCGAACACACGTTCGACCTACGACGGTTTCCGGCTCCGCGAGCCGGGCCTCACGGAGTCGGGGCCGAACGGGTGAGCGCAGGTCGTCGCCGAGCTCAGCCGGCCCGCCGGGCTCCGTCCCCGACACCGACGTCGCGCCGCGCCCGGGCGGCGCGCGCGAGCTCGTCGAGCAGCGCCGCGGTCGTGTCGAGGTCGACGCAGGCGTCGGTCACGCTCTTGCCGTACTCCAGTGCGTCGGGGTGCTCCTGGTCCAGGTCCTGACGGCCGGCGACGAGGTTGCTCTCCACCATCACGCCCCGGATCGCCTGCTGGCCGGCCGCGATCTGGCCGGCCAGGTCGTGCACGACGTCGATCTGGCGCAGGTGGTTCTTCTGGCTGTTGCCGTGCGAGGCGTCGACCACGACCACCGCCGGCAGGCCGCGGTCCCGGAGCCTCGCCGTGGTGTCGGCGATGTGGGCGGCGGAGTAGTTCGGCCCGTTCCGGTCCCCGCGCAGGATCACGTGGCCGGTCTCGTTGCCCGTCGTCGACAGCTGGGCGGTCATCCCGTGGCGGTCGACGCCGAGGAACTCGTGCGGCGCCCGCGCGGAGACGACGGCCTGGACGGCGGCCTCGATGCTGCCCTCCGGTGAGTTCTTGAAGCCGATGACCGACGAGAAGCCCGACACCCGCTCGCGGGCGGTCTGGTCGGTGACGTTGCGCGCGCCGACGCCGTTGTAGGTCACCAGGCCGTCGAGGTACTGCGGGGTCAGGGCGTTGAGCGGCTCGGCGGCGACCGGGACGCCCATCGCGGTGATGCGGCACATGAGCATCCGCGTCGCGATCAGGCCGACGCTGATGCGGTTGGAGCCGTCGAGGTAGGGGTCGTAGGCGAAGCCCTTCCAGTCGACCTCGGTCCGCGGTTTCTCCGTGTACGCGCGCATGACGATCTCGAGGTCGTCGCCGTGCCGCTCCCGCATGCGACCGAGGAAGGCGGCGTACTCCAGCGTGGCGACCGGATCGTGGATCGAGCACGGGCCGGCGATGACGGCCAGCCGGCCGTCGGCACCGGCGACGATGTCGGTCATCGCGCGGCGGCCGGCCCGGGTCGTGGTGGCCGACCGGGCCGACAGGGGCACGATCGTCGCGACCGCCTCCGGGGTGACGACGATGCTCAGGCCGGCGATCCTGGCGTTCACCAGGCCGGTCAGGTCGACCGCCTCGGCGTCGTCGTAGCCCAGCCGCCGCCGGACCTCGGGCAGGAGTTCGGACTGGGTGGCGTCCATCTGCCGGTTCACCCGGCTCTGCACGTCCAGCAGGTGGTCAGCGATGTGGCTCGCCGCGTCCAGGATCTGCTCGGCCGGGATGTCGGCGTGCTGTGCCATCGTGCCTGCTCCTGGGAAGCCTCGGGCAGCCGCGTCGCTCGCGACCGGGGGACCGCCCGGCGACTCGCGCGCCGGACGCCGCCCCAGTCTGCCCGAGCACCGGGAAGCGTCCGGCGTCCGGTGGATCCCGGAGCGCGGGAGGATCCGAGACCGCCTCGGCGCGTTCAGGGGCCAACGGCCCTGCCTCTGGGCGGAGAGCGGGCGGACAGTCGTGCCACCCGGCCGACGGACCCACCCCACCTGTCGAGGAGACCGCCATGGCGCACCGACGCACCCTGCGGGCCGCAGCACTCGGGACCACCCTGCTCGCCACCGCGCTCGTCGTGCAGGCGGCCACCGCGAGCGCCGACCAGGACGATTCCCGCGGCTCCGGGGGCGAGGAGGTCACGCTCGAGTTCGCCGTCGTCACGAGCCCGTTCTCCTACACCGATCTCGGCGTCCCGGGACCGTCCGCGGCCGACGTCATCGTCTTCAACGACGTCCTGGAGCAGGACGGCCGGCCGGTCGGCCACGAGGTGGGCAGTTGCGTGGTGGTCGATCCGTCCGGGCTGGCGAACTGCACCGCCGTCGTCACCCTCGACGGGCAGGGGACGATCGCCTACGCGTTCGAGAACGCGCCGCCACCGGAGAAGACCCTGGCGATCACCGGGGGGTCCGGCGACTTCCGGGCCGCCCGGGGAGACGGCGTCTTCGTGGAGAGCGGGGAGGAGACCGGCACGCTGACCCTGCGGGTGCGGCTGCGCTGACGGTCCCGAGCCCCCACACGGACAGTGGGGGACCTCTCGACCCCGATGGAGGAGTCATGGCAACGACCGCGAACCAGCCCCTGTCCGAGTCCACCGCCCGTGCCGCCTTCGACCGCTTCGGTGCGGCCTGGGTGGACGGTGACATGTCGGGTGTCGAGGAGCTCTTCGCCGACGACGTCACCTACCACGTGCCGCCGTTCCCGGACATGGGCAAGGCCGAGCTCCTCGACTTCATCGCCGGCTTCCGGGCCGGCTTCCACGACTTCGAGTTGTTCCACGACGAGGACGTCGTCGCCGGCTCCACCTCCGTGCACCGGTGGCACTGCGCCGGCACGTTCGCCGGGAAGGCGCCCCTGCTGCCGGTGGAGCCGACCGGCCGGCACACGACCGCGAGCGGCAGCCTGGTCTTCCACTGGTCGAACGGCAGGGTGACCGAAGCCTGGCACTTCGGCGACTGGATGGGGTGGCTGACCCAGGCAGGGGTCCTGCCCCCGCTGGCCCCCTGAGCAGCGTCGTCGGGTCGCCTGTCGCCCCGGGGTCGACCGTCAGACCAGGAAGCGGTAGGCGGTGGTCCCCGGGGCCAGGTGCTGGATGCGCAGCGGGCTGTCCTCGATCCGGGCCAGCAGCGCGGGCAGGCTGGCGGCGCTGCCCAGCTCGATGCCGGTCAGCGCGGCGCCGGTCTCCCGGTTGTCCCGTTTGACGTACTCGAACAGCACGATGTCGTCGTCCGGGCCGAGGACCTCGTCGAGGAAGCGGCGCAGCGCACCCGGCTCCTGGGGGAACTCGATGAGGAAGTAGTGCTTGACCCCCTTGTGGACCAGGGACCGCTCGACGACCTCGGCGTACCGGCTGACGTCGTTGTTGCCGCCCGAGAGCAGGCACACCACCGTCTGGCCGGGCTCCACCGCGACCAGTCCGCCGGCCAGCGCGGCGCTGGCGAGGGCCCCGGCGGGCTCGGCGATCACCCCGTCGACCTGGTAGAGGTCGAGCATCTCGGAGCAGATCTGCCCCTCCGGCACGGCGACCAGCTCGGCACCGGAGTCGCGGACCAGCGGGTACGTCACCTCCCCCACCCGCCGGACGGCGGCGCCGTCGACGAACGTGTCCATCTCGGGCAGCTCGACCGGCCGGCCGGCGGCCAGCGCGGCGGCCATGCTCGCCGCCCCGGCCGGCTCCACCCCGACCACCCGGGTGCCGGGGCTGTGCAGCCGCAGCCAGGTCGCGCAGCCGGCCAGCAGCCCTCCCCCGCCGACCGGGAGGACCACGACGTCCGGCCGCCGGTCGCCGCACTGCTCCAGCAGCTCGACGGCGACCGTCGCCTGGCCGGTCACGGTGGACAGGGCGTCGAACGCCGGCACCAGCGTGGTCCCGGTGGCCGCCGCGTGCGCCGCCGCCGCGGCCGCCGCCTCGTCGTAGGAGTCGCCGGTGACGACGAGCTGCACCACGTCCCCACCGAGCGCGGCGATCCGCTCCCGCTTCTGCCGCGGGGTCGTCCCGGGGACGAAGACGTGGCCGCGCACCCCGAGCACGCGGCAGGCGTAGGCGACGCCCTGTCCGTGGTTGCCCGCGCTGGCGCAGACGACGCCGGCCGCCCGGTGCCCGGCGTCGAGCCGGCTGATCGTGGTGTAGGCGCCGCGCACCTTGTAGGAGCGGCCGATCTGGAGGTCCTCGCGCTTGAGCCGGACGTCGGCTCCCGTGGCCGCCGACAGCCGGGCGTTGCGCTGCAGCGACGTCACCTCGGCGATGCCGGCGAGCCCGCGGGCGGCCGCCCGCACCTCGGCCGTGAACCGCTCGTGGTCCGGCACCGGCAGCCGCGTCGAGGTCGTCACGTCACCATCCTGGACGGCGGCCGTCGCGGCGACCGCGCCGGGACGGGTCCCGCTGCGCTCCTCCCGGGCGACCAGGGCGGCGACGATCGTGCGGAGGGTGAGGCCGGGCTCGTCGCTGGACGGGCGCAGCGGCGGGGACCGCCTCCCCCGGCTGACCGACGAGCAGGCCCGGCACACGCTGTACCTCGTCCTCGCGCCCGACCTCATCACCCTGGAGCCGGACTGCGTGATGACCCACCGGCTGGTCCCGCTGGCTCACGGCGAGACGTTCGTCGAGTGCTCGTGCCTGTTCCCGCGCGAGGTGGCGGAGCGTCCGGGCTTCGACCCGTCGTACGCGGCGGCGTTCCGGGACATCACCAACCGGCAGGACTTCGCCGCCCGCGAGTCGGTGTACCGGGGCATCCTCAGCAACGGCGGTTGAGCTGGGACGCCCGCCGGCCGCTGGGCCGGGAGGGCCTCCGTCAGCGCAGCCGCCCCAGCAGGCTCCGCAGCCGGTCGATGGCCGCCTCGGTCGCGGCGGTCTCCCCCAGGCAGACCTGCTGGAACACCAGGCCGTCGAGGGCCGCGAAGACCAGGTGCACGAGGTCCGGATCGTCGGGCAGGCCACAGGCCTCGAGCTCCGTGCGGAGAGCCTCCCGGTAGGCCAGGTAGAGACGCTCGACGTGCGGTCGCAGCTCGGGTCGCCGGCGCGACTCCAGGATCAGCTCGTACTGGAAGACGGCGTCGTCGGTGTCCTGCTCGAACCAGGCGCTGACGCCCACGAACAGCGCGTCGACGTCGCCGCTCCCGGGCGCCGAGCTCAGCGAGGCGATGCCGTGGTCGAGGGAGAACTGCAGCGCCTCGTCGAGCAGCGCGTCCCGTGAGCCGAAGTGGTGCGCGACCAGGCCGTGCGCGACACCCGCCTCCGCGGCCACCGCGCGGTACGTCAGGTGGCGCAGCCCCCGCCTCGCGCCGACCCGCACGGCTGCTGCCAGGAGGGCACTGCGGCCCTCCCCGTACCGGGGTCCCCCACGATCCGGGACTGCCTCGACCACCGTCATGTTCCCCGCTCCTCCCCCGCGCCCCTGCTCCGAACCGGTGCGCCTGCTCCGACGCCAAGGATGCCGCAACGAATTTTGGCTGTCCACTTGACCAGTTCTGGGCCCGTGCGGCATCTTCTGTGCCAGCGGTCACAACTGTCCATCTGGTCAGCGACCGTCGCAGACACCGCCCGCGGCTCCGCCCGGCCCATCCAGCAGGTCCCCCGGGACACCAGCGCCTCGTCGAGGAGATCCCATGCCCTCCACCCAGGACGCCGACGTCATCGTCATCGGCGCGGGTTTCGCCGGCGTGACCGCCGCACGCGAGCTGCGGCGACACGGCCACCGCGTGCTCATCGTGGAGGCCCGCGACCGCATCGGAGGCCGGACCTGGACCGAGCGCCGGCTCGGCCGCGACCTGGAGCTGGGCGGCACCTGGGTGCACTGGGTCCAGCCGCACTCCTGGGCCGAGCTGAGCCGCTACGGCATCGACGTCGTCGCCTCGCCGACGCCGGTCGACGGCTTCTGGATCACCGGCGGCGAGCTGCACCGGGGCACCGCCGACGAGCTGCTGGAGCTCCTCGACCGCGGGATGAGCGCCAGCACCGAGGAGGCCCTCACCTGGTTCCCGCGGCCCTACGAGCCGTTGCTCCTGGGTGACCGGCTCCGGGACATCGACGGGACGTCGATCCGGCAGAGGCTGGAGCAGGCCGGCCTGACCCCGGGCGAGTTCGACGCCGTCGAGGGCATGTGGGCCACCAACTTCAACGGCCCCACCGACGTCGGCGGCTATGCACAGGCGCTCCGGTGGTGCGCGCTGGCCGGTGGCAGCTGGCAGCTCATGTTCGAGGCCTGCGCCACCTACAAGATCGTCGGTGGCACCCGCCGCCTGATCGAGGCGATGCTGGCCGACTCCGGCGCCGAGATACGTCTCGGCGCGCAGGTCACCGCGGTGGCCCAGGACGGCGGCGCGGCCACCGTGTCCCTCGCCGACGGGGCGACCCTCACCGCGGCCGCCGTGGTCGTCACCCTGCCCCTCGACGTGCTGGACAGCATCACCTTCGACCCGCCGCTGTCGGACACCAAGCGGCGGGCCGCCCACCAGGGCCAGACGTCGACGGGCACCAAGATCTGGGCCCGGCTCCGCGGCGAGCACCAGCCCTTCGTCGCGCTCGCCCCCGGCTCCGCGCCCCTGACGCTGTGCCAGGTCGAGTCCGTCGAGGACGGCACCACCGTGGTGGTGGCCTTCGGGGCCGACAGCCGGCGACTCGACGGCACCGACCGGGCCGCCGTGGAACGGGCCCTGCGCGGCTGGCTGCCCGACGTCGAGGTCCTCGAGGTCGCCTGCCACGACTGGGTGGCCGACCCGTTCTCCGGCGAGACGTGGCCCATGCAGCGGGTCGGCCAGCTGACCGGGGCCCTGGCGGAACTCCAGCGCCCCGAGGGCCGCGTGGCCCTGGCCGGGGCCGACTACGCCAGTGGCTGGGCCGGCTTCATCGACGGCGCCATCGAGAGCGGAATGCGCGCCGCCCGCCACGTGCACGACCTGATCGGCGCCCCCGTGCGCCTCGCGACCGTGCCCGCCCCGAGCCCGGCGCTCGCCGGGTCCTGAGTCCCCACCCGCAGAAGGAGCCCACCGTGTCGCAGCACCTCGTCGAGTTCGTCCACCTCCGCGTCCACGAGGGCCAGGAGGAGGAGTTCCTCGCCAGCCGGCCCGGCGCCGTGGCCGCCGTCGCGGCCGCCATCCCCGGCTTCGTCGCCGCACCGGTCATCGCCAGGGGCGAGGACGGCCTCTGGACCGACGTCTGGATCTACGACAGCACCGAGCAGGCCGAAGCGGCCAACGCCAAGGCCGCGGACATGCCCGAGTTCCTGCGGATGGCCGCGGTCAGCGAGGTCGTCTCCATCGACATGGCCTGGATGCCGGTCGACTGACCGGCCGCCCCTCGACGCCGCTCGCACCGACCCCCACTCCCCCGAAGGACGCCACCATGACCCCCACGCACGACGAGGTCGAGGCCACGCCCCACCTCCACAAGACGCTGACCTGGAAGGACGGGCTCGCCCTGTCCATCGTCAGCGTGAACGGACTGTTCGTCACCCTGGGCTTCGCCGTCGGCGTCCTCGGGGCCTGGACGGCGATCGCCATCTGGATCACCGGAACCGTCATCGGGCTCCTGCAGAACCGCCTCTTCGCCGAGCTGGCCGCGATGTTCCCCGGGAAGTCGGGCGGCGTCGCCCGCTACGCGATCGAGGGCTGGAAGCGGTACTTCGCACCGCTGGGCGCGATCGCCTCCTTCGGGTACTGGATCGGCTGGTCCCTGGCGATCGCGGTGACCGCGTCCGCGCTCGGCGGCATCATCCAGGCGGAGTGGTTCGCCGGCTCGACGTCGACGGTGTCCTTCCTCGGCAACGAGCTCGGTCTCGGGCACGTCTTCGCGATCATCTCGGTCTGGGCCGCCTGGGCGGTCAACTACGTCGGCATCCGCCTGGCGGCCACGGTGAACAAGGTCGTCGGCGTCATGGTCACCGTCGCCCTGGTGGTCGTCGTCGTGGCCGCGCTCGTGCAGGGCCAGTGGGACGCCGCCAACCTCACCTGGGGTCCGGGGGCGACGTTCAGCGCCGTGATCGTCTGGTTCTACATCACCGCGTGGACCACCTACGGCGTGGAGATCGCCGCGTCCTTCGCGCCCGAGTACAAGGACACCGTCCGCGACACCGCCAAGGCGCTGAAGGCGACGTCGACCTTCATGCTCATCGCCTTCGTCGCCATCCCGATCGGGGTCACCGGCGCGATCGGCGAGGGGACGCTCACCGAGAACCCCGTCGGCTACATCACCGTGGCGTTCGACCAGCTCTTCGGCGGCCAGGGCTGGATCGGGACCCTCGTCCTCGTCTTCTCCCTGTGGCTGGCGATGGTCTCGACCACGGCGGACGGCGGCCGGGCGCTCTACGGGCTGGCCCAGGAGGGCATGACCATCCGCCAGCTCGACTGGCTGAACCGGTGGGGCGTCCCGGGGCGCTCGCTCACCATCGACGCGGTCATCAACACCGCGCACCTCCTGCTGCTGTCGTCCCCGGTGGCGATCCTGCTGGCCAGCAACCTCGGCTACATGACGGCGATCACCCTCGGCGTCGGCGCCTTCCTCCTCCTGCGCAAGGACCGGCCCGGTTGGCCGCGGCCGATCCGCCGCGGGCGGATCTGGATCCCGGTCGCGACGGTGATCTTCGTCCTCAACGTGTTCATCACCCTCTGGGGCGCGACGCACCCGTCCGACGCCGGCTACGGCGGCATGCGGGAGTCCCTGATCGGCATCGGGATCCTGGCGCTGTCGGTGGTGCTCTTCGTCTACCGCCAGGTCGTGCAGGACAGGCGCCCCATCCAGTGGCGGGACCTCAGCGAGGACTCCCCGAGCCCCGAGGCGATCGCCGCGGCCGCTCCTCCGTCCGCGGCACCCACGGTCCGGGACGTCCCCGGCGTCACCCCCCGCTCCTGACACCCCCGACCCGCACCGATCCGGAGGACCTCCGATGACCACCGCCACCACCTTCAGCTGGGCCAAGGACGACTGGACGTCGCTCACCGAGATGGCCGACGGCTTCGACGAGTACCGCCCGCCGCTCTCCACGGCGCTCGAGGGACAGCGCCTGGAACTGCGGTGCCGTGTCCCCGACGACCTCGGCTCCGATGTCACGCTGGTGCACGAGTTCGGCGCGGAGACCCTGCGGTGGACGTTGCAGGAGGGCGGCGCCACCCGGGAGGGCACCGAGACCCACGAGCTGTTCGAGATGCAGCCGGGCCTGTTCTTCCTGCACTACCGCCGCAGCGGCGAGGACCACCCCGTGGTCGTGACGATGGCCCTCGACACGCGCAGCGGCCAGGCGACCGGCGCCGTCGGCGAGCTCGGGCTGGAACCGGACCCGCACCTGGCCCGTCAGCAGTGGTTCCAGGGACAGCTCGCCGACTCCGACGCCACCGCCGGCGGCGCCCACCCGCGCACGACCGAGCTGCTCGGCCACCGGATCCGCTACGCGTACAGCAGCGACGACGTCTACGACCACGTCTACCTCAACCAGCACCTCTTCACCTGGATCTGCCTCGGCGGCGCCGAGCTCGGCGTCGGGGACACCGACCGCGCGACCTACTGGAAGCTGCGCGAGCAGACCTACCTGTTCTCCTGGCTGGAGAAGAACGTGGGCGTCGAGGGGATGGTGCTCATCGACCTGGCGGCGCGTCGCACCGTGGGCATCCAGTTCGGTCTCGACCAGGCGACCGGCGACCTGGTGAACATCACCATGGGTGCCCACGCCCTCGACCTGGGGCGGGTGCCCGGCGTGGACGAGAGCCGACCGGGTCCTGCCTGACGATCCGGGATCCGGTCCGGCCCGGCCGACGGCCCCGCCGCGATGAGTTCCGGCGGGGCCGTGGGTCTGTCCTCGTGTCGGAAGACGTCGGACGACGGCGTCCGGCACCAGACACCACGGAGGACGCCATGACGACCACGCCGAGGAACCCGACCACCGCGCTGCCCGGCCGCCCACCCGTCGTCGACCTGGCCACCTGGCAGGCCGCCCGGAACGAGCTCCTGGTCCGCGAGAAGGCCCACACCCGCGCGGGCGACGCCCTCGCCGCCGACCGCCGTCGGCTGCCGATGGTGGAGTTCGACGGGACGGTCGAGGTCGTGGGACCCGACGGCCCGGTCCCGTTCCTGGACCTGTTCCAGGGGCGTGACGAGCTCGTGGTCTACAAGCACATGTGGTACGACGGCGCGCCCCACCAGGGGCAGTGCGAGGGCTGCACCATGACGACCTGGCAGCTGAAGGACGCCGTCTACCTCAACGCCCGCGGCGTCTCGTTCGCCATCCTGACCACGGGCCGGTGGGACGAGGTGGCCGCCTACGTCGAGTTCATGGGCTACACCCAGCCCTGGTACTCCGTGCGCGACGTGGACGAGCCGGTCGGCGGCGCGATGGGCTACCTCACCAGCTACCTGCGCGACGGCGACCGCGCGTTCCTCACCTACTCCACGACCGGCCGTGGCAACGAGCCGGTGGCCGGGTCGTTCGGCCTGCTCGACCGGACGCCGTACGGCCGCGGCGAGGCGTGGGAGGACAAGCCCGAGGGCTGGCCCGAGGGGAGTCACCCGTGCTGGTACTGGCGTTCGGACGCGGACGGGAACCCCACCTGGGGCCCGACCAGCCGGCCCGTGCCGCAGTGGACCCGCCCCGGCGCGACCCCCGTGGAGACCCTCGGCCGGCACGGCGACCACCACTGACGCGCCGTCGGCAGCGGTGTCAGGCGCGACGCTAGCGAGCCCGGCGTCCCGGCTCGCCGAGCCCGCCGACCAGGCGTGGCGGGTCGTACTCCACGAACCTGGCGGTGGTCCCGAGCTCCAGGGCGTCCGCTGCGGCGTTCAGCCGGTCCGGGCGGGCCGCGCCGGCCCACCGGCCGGCCTCGATCCGCCGCTCGAGGGCCTGCAGGGCCGCGACCTGCTCGGCCGGCTGGAACCGGCAGTGCCCGGCGCCCTCGACGTAGGCCTGCCGCAGGAGCCGGTCGTCACCGGCCCGGTCCACCTGCTCGGCGTACCAGTCCTCGTGCTCCACCGGCACGAGCTCGTCGGCCGTGGTGTGGATCGCCAGCTGCGGGACCTCGAGGTCACCGGTCACCATCGAGGTGCGGGTCAGCTCGGCGACGGCGTCCGGATCGGCCTCGATGTCCGCGTCCCGGGTGAGGGTGGCCAGGTCGGCGTCCAGGTCGAGCCCGGCCTCGCGGTAGAGGGCGCGGACCTGCTCGGCGTGCACGCTGCTGTCCAGCAGCTCCCGGTAGTCCACGCCGGCGTTGTAGGCGCTGTTGCCGCCGGCCACGAGCTCGATCTGCTGCCGGCCGGTCACGTACCGCTCCAGGCCGCGGTCCACCAGCGCCTCGAACTGCTCGACCTGCTGGGCCGCGTAGTCGTCCGGCGCCGCCGGTCCCTCGCCCGGGTCACCCTCGGGGTCGTCGACGTACCAGGTGGCCATGTTGAGGAAGGCCGAGGCCAGGGCGATGCGGGCGCGTCCCTCCGCGGTGTCCTGCGCCGCGGTGACCGCGGCGATCAGGTCGGCGGCGGCCTGCGCAGCCTGCTCGGGGCTCTCGTAGCGGACCAGCGGTATCGGCTGCCCCGGGGCCAGCAGGTGCGCCAGGGTGTACACGCCGTCGAGCTGGTAGTTGTTCAGGTTGAGCGCCCCGGCGACGAGTCCGCAGGTGGTCAGCACGCCGTCGAGCTCGCCCCGCGGGTCCTGCGCCTGCAGGGCGCTCACCAGCCCGCCCATGGACCGGCCGAACCCGATGGTCCGCTCCGGCTCGACGCCGAGCAGCTCCTCGAACGCGGCGAGCGCGGCGAACTGGTCGTCGACCGCGGTGGCCAGCGCCCACAACGACGGCCCCGAGTAGGACGACCCCACGAGGGCGTACCCCTGCTCGAGCAGCTCCGCCCGGGTCGGCTCGTCCGGGGCGTCCTGGGCCGTCATGGCCCCGAACCCGTGCGCGAAGACGACGACGGTCCCGTTCCACCGCGCCGGCACGTGCGCCAGCCAGTCCGCGCCGCTGGCGAGGTCCCCCCGGTACTCCCCGGGTGGCACCGCCGGCTCCACCGTCGCCGGATCCGCGACGGCCACCGACGACCCACCACCGATCAACACCACGGCCCCGGCCACCGCGGTCAGCCGACTCCCCCACCTGCGCATGACCCCCCACTCCCTGCCCGGCGAGCCGCCCGGCGCGTCGATGTGACGGAGGTCACCCTGCCACCGGCGTGAGCGGGCCCCGGACCCGGGGCGGGTCGTTCGCCGTCGAGGCCCGCGGGTGGCGCGTTCCCCGGGCGCCGGATCGGCACCCGGGGAACGCCCGGACCGGGTCGACCGCAGAGGCGGCAGGGTCAGTCGACCGGTGCGATCAGCGCCTCCAGGTCGTCGACCGGCTCGTCGATGAACCCGAACTCGATCATCGCCTCCTGGGTCACCTCGGCCCGCTCGGTGCTGGGCGCCCGGTCCTCGAGCCACGCCGGCAGGGTCATGCGCCCAGCCAGCTCCGGGGTGAGCTGGGTGTAGGTCGGCAGGATGTCGATGACCTGCTGCGGATCGGACTCGGCCAGCTCCGCCCCGCGCTCCAGGGCGCGGGCGAACGCCGACGTGACCTCGGGGTTCTCCGCGGAGTACTGCGACGTGGTCATGAAGCCGATGACGGGCATCTCGGCCAGCCGCTCGCTGCAGGTCGACGGTTCGGCGACGACCCGCGCGCCCTGGTCCTCGGCGAGAGTGGTGAACGGCTCGCCGATGAAGGCGGCGGCCACGTTGCCCTGCTGGATCGCCGCCGGCATGTCGGGGAACGGGATCTCTACGAGCTCGTAGTCACCCTCCTCCAGGCCACCGGCGGCCATGCACTCCCGGACCTGCAGCTCGACCAGGCCGGCGAGGGTGTTCACCGCGATCCGCTGGCCCCGCAGGTCGGCCTGGGTCTGGTACGGGGCGTTCCCCGCGACCATGATCCCGTTGACGCCCTCCTTCGGGCCGGTCATCTCCCAGACCATCTGCGCGGGCAGGCCCTGGCTGGCCGCCTGGAGCACCGTGGTCCAGTTCGAGCTGCTGAACTGCAGGTCGCCGGCGACCATGGCCGGGAGGGCGGCGGATCCGCCCGCGACCATCTGGGTCTCGACCTCGAGGCCCTCCTCCTCGAAGTAGCCCTCCTGGATGGCGAGGAAGAGCGGGGCGTTGTCCGGGATCGGGAGGGTGCCGACCAGGATCGACACGGGTTCCTCCGGACTCAGCTGCTGCGTGCTCTCGGTGGTGCCCTCGTCGTCACCGCCCCCGCAGGCGACCAGCAGGGCGGCGGCCATGGCGACCGGGACGCCTCGCATGACAGAACGACTGATTGCCACGTGTTCTCCTTCGGATCGGGGCCAGAGGGATCCTGCGCCCTCAGGTCACCGCGCACACCCCGACGCCGTCGACTCGTTAGCCGATCGGTACCGACACCGCCGGCGGGACGGGTTCCCTCGCCGGCGTCCGGCCGCTCAGCTCCGCGGCACGCCATCCGCGCAGCGAGCTGAGGACCGCGATGCCCTCCGCCCGGTCGAGGTCGGCGACGCGGAGCACCCGCTCCCGCAGCCGGCCCGCCTCGAGCAGCCGCGCCCGCTCGACGCCGGGGAGGCAGCCGGATGCCAGCGGTGGCGTCCACCACCGTCCGTCGAGCCGCAGCGCGAGGGAGGCGCGGGTCGTCTCGGTCACCTCGCCCCTGGTGTTGACCAGGACCACGTCGTCGACGTCGGGCCGCCGCCGGGCGCGCCGGTCGTACGGCTCGCGCATGCTGGTCTTGTGGTACAGCCAGGCCTGCCCCGGGTCGACCGGATCGTCGTCGACCGCGAGCAGCACCGGGCCGGCCGCGGGCGCGGGTAGCGCCTCGACGTCGACGGCGAGCGTCCCGTCGCGCCGGAGGCGGAGCCGCACGCGTGCCGCCGGTTCCCCCGCCGGCCGCGCGCCCACCACGCGGCGCGCCGTCGGCAGGTCGAACCGGAAGCCCAGGTGCTCGGCCGAGGCGGCCAGGCGGTGCAGGTGGCGGTCCCGGTTGCGCAGACCACCCTCCGGCTCGTACCGCATCGTCTCCATCAGCTCGAACTCGCGGGGACGGGCGCGGAGGACGGCCGCCTTGGCGAGCACCTCGTCGTGCTCGGCGGCCGCCTCGGAGCCCCAGGTGATGCCGCCCCCGGTGCCGTACACGGCCTCCCCCGTGGTCCGGTCGACCGCGACGGTGCGGATGGCCACGCTGAAGCGGGCCCGCACCGGTGCGCCCGGTGGCCCCACCAGGCCGATGGCTCCGCAGTAGACGCCACGGGGCTCCGGTTCGACGGACCGGATGATCTCCATGGAGCTGGCCTTGGGCGCTCCCGTGACCGACCCGCACGGGAACAGCGCCCGGAAGAGCTCCACCAGCCCGGTCCCGGGGCTGACGCGGGCCGTGACGTCGGAGGTGAGCTGCAGGACGGTCTCGTACCGCTCGACGGTGAAGAGCCTGGGGACGTCGACGCTGCCGATCTCCGCGACCCGGCCGACGTCGTTGCGCAGGAGGTCGACGATCATGACGTTCTCGGCCCGCTCCTTGGGGCTGGCGCACAGCTGCCGGGCCAGGCGCCGGTCCTCGTCCCGGTGCCGTCCGCGCCGCGCCGTCCCCTTCATGGGGCGGAGCAGCAGGTCGTCCCCGCGGCGCTCGAAGAACAGCTCGGGGCTGGCGCTGGCGACGACGAAGCGACCGAGGTCGAGGTAGGCGTTGTGGGCGCCACGCTGGCCCAGCGCCAGGTCCCGGTACAGGTCGAGGGGGTCCCCCGCCACGAGTCCGGACATCCGCACGGTCAGGTTGCACTGGAACGTGTCGCCGGCGGCGATCCGCTCCCGGATGCGCGCGACGCCGTCGGCGTGGCCGGCCGGCGTCCACGCGGGTCGCCACGCCGCTCCTGCCTGCCCTCCACCCGGCCCGGCCGCCTCGAGCGGGGGCACGGGGACCGGCTCGTCGCAGATGCCGAACCACGCCAGCGGCATCCCCAGCGGCGTGGACCGGTGCACCGCCAGGTGCGGATCCAGCCCGGCGGCGGCCTCGTAGGCGACGTACCCGAACGCCCACCGGCCGGCGTCGGTGGCTCGTTGGACCTCGGCCAGCACGCCGACGACCTCACCGGGGTGCTGGGCCACCAGGACCCGGTCCGGAGCGGGACAGCGGACGGCCGTGCCGGACACCAGGTCGTCGAAGCGGGCCCAGCTCACACCGTCGCCCCGGAGACGGCGCCGAGCAGGTGGAACGAGCCGCTGACCACGACCGGCAGCCCCGCCCCGGCCCGCTCCGCGGCGCGGGCCACCGCGCGCGCCGGGTCCTCCTCCACCACGGCCTCGACCCCGCACTCGCCCGCCGCCGTGGCGACCTGCCCGGCGGGGACGGACGTGTCGGCGCGGTGGTCGCCGCCGTCGGTGCGGAACCGGGTCGCGACGACGACGGAGGCCGCCGGTGCGACCACCCGCAGGGCGGCCGCCAGGTCCTTGTCCTGCTTGAACGCGAGCACCCACGGGAAGCGGGCGCCGGGGTGGACCTCGTGCAGGGTCGCCACCAACGAGGCGAGCTTCATCGGGTTGTGCGCTCCGTCGAGGACGGCGGTCCGGCCGCCGATTCCCCGGCGTTCGAACCGGCCGGGCAGGGTGGCGCTCCGCAGCCCCTGCCGGACGGCGTCGGCAGCCATGGCCCACCCGTCCCGGGCGGCGATCGCCTCGACGGCACGCAGCGCGAGGTGGGCGTTGCCGGCCTGGTGCCGCCCGGTCAGGCCGAGGGGCAGGGGCGGCCCGCCCCGGAGGCGGAGCTCGGTGCCGCCCGGCCCGGTCCGGGCCCGCACCGCCGGCGGACCCTGATCGGCCCACCCGAGGGCGCAGCCGCGGCGGGCCGCCTCGGCGCTCAGCACGTCCTCCACCTCGGCGTCCTGGGGGCGAGCCGCGAGCGCCCGCCCCCCGAACGGCAGGATGCCGGCCTTCTGCGCAGCGATCTCGCCGAGCGTGGCCCCGAGCAGGTCCTGGTGGTCCAGGCCGATCGGCGTGATGACCGCGAGCTTGTCCGCCCGGGAGATCGTGTTGGTGGAGTCGAGCAGGCCCCCGACCCCCGTCTCGACCACCCCGTAGTCGACCCGATCGGCGAACAGCCCGAAGGCGACGGCGTTGGTGACCTCGAAGAACGACGGGCGGCCGTGCCCGGCCCGCTCCACCGCCGCCACGGCCGGCCGGATCCGGGCCAGGGCGGCGTCGACGAGCTCGGCGGGAGCCGGCTCGCCGTCCAGCTGGAAGCGCTCGAGGAGGGTGTAGACGTGCGGCGACAGGTGGACGCCGACCCGGAACCCGTGCGCCCGGAGCAGGCTCGCGACGAAGGTGCTCACCGACCCCTTGCCCGCGGTACCCGCCACGTGCACGGCGCGGAAGCGCTCCTGCGGGTGCCCCAGCTCGCCGAAGAGGGCCCGGGCGCGTCCGAGCCCTCCACCCGCCGGACCCCGCTGCGGCCCGAGCTCCTCGTAGAGGTACCGGCGGACGCGGTCGAGCGCGGCGCGGGACGAGGGTGCGCCGGGAGGCGACAGCAGTCCCGCCGTCCCGGTCGCCATCAGCTCGCCCGCTGCCGGCTCACCGGAAGACGACCGTGCTGTGGCCGTTGAGCAGCACCCGGCGCTCGCTGTGCCAGCGCACGGCCCGGGACAGGGCGAGCGCCTCGGCGTCCTGGCCGACGGTGGCCAGCGCGCGGGGGTCGAAGGTGTGGTCGATGCGGATGACCTCCTGCTCGATGATCGGGCCCTCGTCCAGGTCCGGCGTCACGTAGTGCGCCGTCGCGCCGACCAGCTTCACCCCGCGGTCGAAGGCCTGGTGGTAGGGCTTGGCGCCCTTGAAGCCCGGCAGGAAGGAGTGGTGGATGTTGATCGCCCGGCCGTGCAGGGCGGCGCAGGTCTCGTCGGAGAGCACCTGCATGTAGCGGGCCAGGACGACCAGGTCGGCCCGGAGCTCGTCGACCAGCTCGAGCAGCCGCTCCTCGGCCTGCTGCTTGGTCGCCGGCGTCACGGGCACGTGGTGGAACGGCAACCCGGCCGCCTCGGCCATCGGACGCAGGTCCTCGTGGTTGGAGACCACGGCGACGAGCTCGGCGCCGAGGTTGCCGGCGCGCCAGCGGAAGATGAGGTCGTTGAGGCAGTGGCCCAGCTTGGAGACCATGACCAGCACCCGGGGCGGCTGGTCGCCGCTCACCTGGTAGGTCATGCCGAACTCGTCGGCCACCGTCTGGAACGTCGCCGACAAGCGGTCGGTGCCGGTGTCCTGCGAGCAGACGAACTCGGTCCGCAGGAACAGCTGGCCGCGGACGGCGTCGTCGAACTGCTGGTGCTCGACGATGTCGCAGCCGTGCTCGAACAGGAACGAGCTGACCGCGTGCACGATGCCCGGACGCTCCTGGCAGCTGAGCGTGAGGGTGAAGGGGTGGGACACGGGTGCCTCCTCAGCACTCGACGATGTTGAGCGCCAGCCCGCCACGGGCGGTCTCCTTGTACTTGTCCTTCATGTCCGCGCCGGTCTCGCGCATGGTCTTGATCGCCTTGTCCAGCGGGACGTGGTGGCGGCCGTCGCCGCGGATGGCCATGCGGGCCGCGGTGATGGCCTTGACCGAGCCGACGGCGTTGCGCTCGATGCACGGGATCTGCACCAGTCCCCCGACCGGGTCGCAGGTGAGCCCGAGGTTGTGCTCGATGCCGATCTCGGCGGCGTTCTCGACCTGTTCGGGAGTTCCCCCGATCACCTCGGCCAGGCCGGCGGCGGCCATGGAGCAGGCCGAGCCGACCTCGCCCTGGCAGCCCACCTCCGCGCCGGAGATGGACGCGTTCTCCTTGAACAGCAGCCCGATCGCCGCGGCGGTGAGCAGGAACCGCACCACCCCGTCCTCGGAGAAGGAGCCGACGAAGTCGCGGTAGTAGTGCAGGACGGCCGGCACGATGCCGGCGGCGCCGTTCGTCGGCGCGGTCACCACCCGCCCACCGGCGGCGTTCTCCTCGTTGACCGCAAGGGCGTAGAGGGTCACCCACTCCATCGCACGGAGCGGGTCGGTGTCGTCCGGGTGGTCCTCCAGCTGGGCCCGCAGCGCGGCCGCGCGCCGGCGGACCTTGAGCCCCCCGGGCAGGACGCCGGTGGTCCGGGTCCCCTGCTCCACACACTCCTGCATCGCCGACCAGATGTGCAGCAGCCCGGCGCGGATCTCGGTCTCGGTGCGCCAGGAGAGCTCGTTGGCCAGCATCACGTCGCTGATCCGCAGGCCGGTGTCACGGGTGCGGGCCAGCAGCTCCTCGCCGGTGCTGAACGGGTACCGCACGGGCGTGCTGTCCTCGACGATCACCGGGGTGCCGGCCTCGTCCTCGTCGAGGACGAAGCCGCCGCCCACCGAGTAGTACTCACGGCGGAGGAGCTCCGCCCCATCGGCGTCGACGGCGACGAAGAGCATGCCGTTGCTGTGGAACTCCAGCCGCTTGCGTCGGTGCAGCACGACGTCGTCGTCCACCGAGAACGCGATGGGGTGCTTCCCTCCCAGCCGGAGCTCGCCCTCCCGGCGGATGGCCTCGACCCGAGGCTCGGCCGCGAGGGGGTCGACGAGGTCGGGTTGCTCGCCCTCCAGTCCGAGGACGACGGCCTTGACGCTGCCGTGGCCGTGCCCGGTGGCACCCAGCGAGCCGAACAGCTCGCACCGGACACCGGCCACCCGGTCGAGCAGCCCCTCCACGGTCAGGCGGGAAGCGAAGGTGCAGGCGGCCCGCATGGGGCCCACGGTGTGCGAGCTGGACGGACCGATCCCGATCTTGAAGAGGTCGAAGGCGCTGATGGTCATCCCGTGCCCCCTTTCCGTCGCTGTGTCGAGCACCACCCACGGCTCAGGTACACAGTTGGTATATCAGAAGTACAGTAACCGTATGTCGATCCCTCTGAAGAGGCAAGATCTGTTGGCGGTCAACCTCTACGATCTGCTCGTGACCGTCGCCCCGCTGGACCTCGACCCGTCGGCCGCCACGTCCCTGGCGGACAAGGCCTACGTGGCGATCCGGGACCGGCTGATCATGCTCGACATCCGCCCCGGCGATCCGATCGACGACGACGAGCTGGCCAAGGACCTGGGCGTGGGCCGGACGCCGGTCCGCGAGGCGTTGAAGCGCCTGGAGGGTGACCGGCTCGTGGTCTCCTACCCGCGTCGGGGCACGTTCGCGACGGGCATGGACATCTCCGATCTGGCGCACATCTCCGAGATCCGGGCCATGCTCGAGCCGCTGGCGGCCCGCCGGGCCGCCGAGCGCGCCACCCGGACGATGCACACCGAGCTGGCCGAGCTGGCCACGCACATCGAGCAGCTGGAGGTCGCCCGGGTCGACCGGACCGAGCTGATGCGCTGGGACCTCGCGGTGCACCGGGCCATCTACCGGGCCGCGGGCAATCCCCACCTCGAGGACGTCCTGATCCGCTACGACAACCTGGCGACGCGGATCTTCTGCCTGTTCCTCGACCGGCTGCCCACCGTCGACGCGCACGTCGGGGAGCACGTGGAGCTGCTCCGCGCGATCGCCGCCGGGGACGCCGACCGGGCCGACGACCTCGCCCGCGAGCACGTCCTGGGCTTCGAGCGGACCATCCGCGCGGTGATCTGAGAACGGACCCCTCGCTCACAGCGCCCTTCGGCCCCTCTACAGGGTCCCGCCGCGAGCTCGCGAGCGGTGGGGAGCAGAGGGTCCTTGCTCAGGCCGGGCCGACGGCGTCCAGGATCGCCAGGACGTCCCGCGTCGCCGCGACGTCGTGCACGCGCAGCACGGACGCGCCCCGCTGGGCCGCGACCAGCGCCGCAGCCAGCGAGCCGGGCAGCCGATCCCCGACGGTCCGTCCGGTCAGCCGGCCCAGCACGGACTTGCGGGACAGCCCCACCATGACCGGGACCCCGAGGCCGGTGAACGCGTCGAGCGACGCCAGGAGCGCGACGTTGTGCGCCAGCGTCTTGCCGAACCCGAACCCCGGGTCGATGACCAGGTGCTCCGGGCGGACACCGGCGTCGAGGCAGGCGGCGATGCGCTCGGCGAGGAAGCCGCGCACCTCGGCGACGACGTCCCGGTAGCGCGGGTCCTCCTGCATGGTCTCCGGTGACCGCTGCATGTGCATGAGGCACACCGGGACGCCGAGCTGCGCCGCCGCCGCCAGGCTCCCCGGCCGCTGCAGCGCCCGCACGTCGTTGACCATGCTCGCGCCGGCGGCCACCGCGGCCCGCATGACCTCGGGACGCGAGGTGTCCACCGACAGCGGCACCGGGACCCGGCGGGCCAGGGCCTCGATGACCGGGACGACGCGGTCCAGTTCCTCGGCGAGGGTCGGCGGGCGCGAGCCGGGCCGGGTCGACTCCCCGCCCACGTCGAGGAGGTCGGCTCCCTCCTCCGCCATCCGGCAGCCGTGCTCGACGGCGCGATCGAGGCTGTCGAACAACCCGCCGTCGGAGAAGGAGTCGGGGGTGACGTTGAGGATGCCGCAGACCAGCGGCCGCCTCGTCGCGAGCGCCCGGCCGAGGGCGGGCGCCGCGGCGCCGGGGTCCGCGGGCGGGTGGTGCGCGACGTCGGCCACGGCCGTGCCGGTCATGAGGTGCTCCGATCTGTTCGTCCGGCGGCCCCCTCCCGGGCACCGCCCCGAGCTCGCGAGGGGTGGGGAGGAGGGGGTCCTCTGTCAGCGGCGTGCGGAGTCGACCGTGTGCCGAAGCAGCAGCGCGGTGGTGACCGGGCCGACCCCGCCGGGCACCGGGGTGAGGCCGGCGGCGCGCCCGGAGACCGAGCGGGCGTCGACGTCCCCGACCAGTCCGCCGTCGGGCGCCGGGTTGGTCCCGACGTCGATGACGACCGCGCCCTCGGCGACGTACTCGGCCGTGATGAGCTCCGGTCGCCCGACGGCGGCGACCAGCACGTCCGCCGATCGGGTCACCTCGGCGAGGTCCTTGGTGCGGCTGTGGCAGACGGTCACCGTCGTGTCCCGCTGCAGCAGCAGGAGCGCCGCGGGCTTGCCGACGACGGTCGACCGGCCGACGACGACGGCGGACGCGCCGGACAGCGGGATCCCGTGGTGGTCCAGCAGCGCCAGCACCGCCTCGGCGGTCGCCGGCGCGAAGGCGGGCAGGCCCGCGGCCAGCCGTCCCAGGCTGAGCGGGTTGGCGCCGTCGACGTCCTTGGCCGGGTCGATCGACGCGGCCAGGTCCTCGACGACCGCGTCGGCCGGCAGCGGGGTCTGCAGGATGATCCCGTGCACCGCGGGGTCCGCGCTGAGCGCGGCCAGCTCGGCGCGGATCCGGCCCGGCGTCGCCGTCTCCCCGAGGTCGACGACCGTGCAGGCGATGCCGGTCCGCTCCGCGGCGCGGGCGATGGAGCGGACGTACCAGGCGCTGGACTCGTCCGCCGTCGCGACGACCACGGCCAGCCGGGGCGGCGTCCCGGCCGCGGCCAGCTCCACGGCCGCGGCGGCGACCTCGGCCCGGATGCCGGCGGCCAGCTCGCTCCCGCTCAGCTCGGCGGTCATCGCACCAGTCCGTCCCGGACGGCGGCGGTGACCTTCTCCGCGCGCAGGACGAGGTCGTCGACGGTGTCGACGACCGCCGCGAGCTCTCCCCACACCGCCGGGTCCTTGATGCCGCCGAGGTTGACCTCCACGTTGACCCGGGCCGTGGTGGCCGCGGCTCGGGCCGCCTCCGCGGCGGCGGCGACGTCGCTGATGACGTTGCGGTTGCCGATCGGCAGCAGCTGCTCGGCCAGGGCCAGCACCTGCTCGGCGACGGCGATGACGATCGCCGGCACGGAGGCCGCCGCGACCAGGGCCGTCGAGATCGCCGCCGACCGCGCCGCCACCTCGGCCGGCGTGCCCTTCGGGAGCCCGTACGCCGTCGTCACCGCGGTGAAGGCCGCGGCGTCCTCCTCGGCCAGGCCCAGCGCGTTCTGGCGCAGCCGGTCCGCGGTCGCCGTGACGGTGGTGATCTCCTCGGCGTGATCGGCGAACCGGGCCGAGTCGCTGTACCGGGCGACCATCGCCACGAGGGCAGCGGCCTGGGCCGCGTGCAGTGCGGCGGTGGCCCCTCCTCCCGGGGCGGGCACCCTGGCGGCGAGCTGCGCCAGGAAGGTCTCGATGCTGTCGGTGCGCACGGGCGGCTCCTTCGGGGCGGTGGGGGGCAAGGGGGTCCTCTCCTCAGCCGCGGAGCCGGGTCATCCCCGGGTCGACGAGCGGCTCGGCGGCGACGGTCGCGGCGATCCGGCGGCCGAAGTACTCGATCTCGACGGCCGTGCCGACGGTCGCCGAGGCGGGCAGCCAGGCGTAGGCGATCGGCCGGCCGACGGTGTGCCCGAAGGCCGCGCTGGTCACGTAGCCGGCCGGCCGGCCGTCGACGAAGACCGGCTCGTGCCCGAGGACGACGCTGGTGCCGTCGTCGATCGTGAGGCAGGACAGCCGGCGGCCGACCGTGTCGTCGCTGATCCCGGCGATCGCCTCCTGCCCGACGTAGCCCTCCTTCTGGGCCCGGACCGCGAACCCGAGGCCGGCCTCGTACGGGTTGTGCTCGGTGGTCATGTCGTGGCCCCAGGCTCGGTAGCCCTTCTCCAGCCGGAGGCTGCTGAAGGCGGCGCGGCCCGCGGCGACGATGCCGTGCTCCTGACCGGCGGCCCACAGGACGTCCCACAGCCGCTGGCCGTTGTCGGCGCTGGTGTAGAGCTCCCAGCCCAGCTCACCGACGTAGGACAGCCGCATCGCCGTCACCGGCACTCCCCCGATCCGGGCCCGCTTGGCACGGAAGTACTTGAGCCCGTCGTTGGAGAAGTCGTCGGAGGTGAGCGCCGAGACGACGTCCCGGGCGCGCGGGCCCCACAGGCCGATGCAGCAGGTGCCCCCGGTGACGTCCCGGACCTGGACCGTGCCGTCGTCCGGCGCCTGGCGCTGGAGGTGGTCGAGGTCGAGGGGGCCGTTGGCGCCCACCTGGAACAGCTGCTCGCCCAGCCGGGCCACGGTGAGGTCGCTGCGGATGCCGCCGGCATGGTCGAGGGCGAGCGTGTAGGTGACGGCGCCGATCGACTTGTCCATCTCCCCGGTCGTCAGCCGCTGCAGCAGGGCGAGAGCGCCGGGGCCGCTGACCTCCAGCCGCTTGAGCGGCGTCATGTCGTACACCGCCACGGCGGTGCGGGTCTTCCACGCCTCGACCGCCGCGATGGGCGAGTGGAACTGCGCGCTCCAGGAGTCCCGCGCCGGCGGGATCCACTCCGTCGGCAGGTCGTCGACCAGCGCGGCGTTGGCCTCGTACCAGTGCGGCCGCTCCCAGCCGCCGCCCTCGAGGAAGACCGCGCCGAGCTGCTCCTGCCGCGCGTGGAACGGGCTCACCCGCAGGTTGCGCGGGGACAGCCGTGGCTGCAGCGGGTGCAGCACGTCGTAGATCTCGACGAAGTTCTGCTGCGAGGTCTCGCTGACGTACTCCGGGGCGAGCTGGACGTCCTCGAAGCGGTGTACGTCGCAGCCGTGCAGGTCGATCTCGCTGCGCCCGTCGACCAGCAGCTGGGCCACCGCGCGGGCGACGCCGGCGGAGTGGGTCACCCAGACCGCCTCGGCGATCCAGAACCCGGAGACGTCGGCCGACTCCCCGATCAGCGGGCCGCCGTCCGGCGTGAACGAGAAGACGCCGTTGAAGCCGGAGTCGATCTTCGACGAGCGCAGCGAGGGCAGCAGCAGCTGGCTCTGCTCCCACGGGCCGGCGAAGTCCTCGTCGGTGAAGGGCAGCATCGAGGGCATCGCCGACTCCCGGACGTCGTCGCCCTGGGGCAGCTCGCGCAGGTCGACCGGCATCGGCCGGTGGGCGTAGGACCCGATCCCGAGGCAGTCGCCGCGCTCGCGGTAGTAGAGGTCCTGGTCCTGGTGGCGCAGGATCGGCAGGCTCGCCTCGGTGAGCTCGTCGTTGCGCCCGACCAGCTCCGGCACCTGGCCGGTCCAGACGAACTGGTGGGCCAACGGCAGCAGGGGGACGTCCATCCCCACCATCTCGCCGAGCTCCTGACCCCAGAAGCCGGCGCAGGAGACCACGACATCGGCGGGGACGACGCCGTCCGGGGTCCGGACGCCGGTCACCCGGCCGCCGGCCTGCTCGATGCCGGTCACCCGGGTGGACCCCTGGAAGCGGGCTCCCCGGGCCTCGGCGCGGCGGGCGAGCGCGATGACCGCCCGCGACGCCTTGGCCAGGCCGTCGCTGGGGATGTGCAGCCCGCCGAGGATGCGGTCGCGGTCGACCAGCGGGTGCAGCCGCACGCACTCGTCCACGTCGACGACCTGCGACTCCACGCCCCACGAGGTGGCCCAGCCCTGCTTGCGGTGCAGGTCGGCGAGCCGCTCCGGCGTGGTGGCCACCTCGAGGCCGCCGACCTGGTTGAAGCACCAGGCGCCGTCGACGTCGATGCCCAGGAACTTCTCCACCGTGTAGCTGGCGAACGCCGTCATCGTCTTGGAGGCATTGGTCTGGAAGACCAGGCCCGGGGCGTGCGACGTCGAGCCCCCGGTCAGCGGGAGGGGTCCCTGGTCGAGCACGGTGACGCGGTCCCAGCCACGAGCGGTCAGCTCGTCGGCCAGGTTGGCGCCGACGATCCCCGCTCCGATGATGACCACACGAGGGGTGGTGGACATTGCTCTGCTCCTGACTGCGGGTGGATCCGGGCGTGCCGACGACGGCGCGTCAGCGGGTGGGGGTGGGAGTGAACTCGAGGGCCGCGTCCAGCAGCCAGTCGGCCAGGTAAGCGGCGAAGGACGACCGGACGAGGACGACGTGGTCGTCGCCGGCGTCGGAGAGGGCCAGCAGCACGACGCCCGCCTGGCCGAGCGCGGTCTGCGCGCAGCTCCCGCGGCCGAACACCCGCGGGTGCAGGTCGACCGAGCAGCCCTTGGCGAGGACCTCGCGCACCCTGGCGCCCGTCAGCCGCAGGCCGATCCGCTGGGCGGAGACGTCCGTCGCGGACCCGCCCAGCGGGAGGACCGCGGCGCGGACCCGGGCCTCCAGCTCCTCGGGGGCCTCGGAGGTGCTGGTGAGCAGCCACTCGTCGGGGCCGAGCCAGACGGCCCGCCCCGTGCCGGCCGGCACCCACGTGTTGGGCACCGTCGGCAGCTCGACGCCCAGCGCCGCCGACGCCTCGGGGCCGACCGCGCCGAGCCGGACGTCGGCCATCGCCACGAACGGCTCGACGGCGATGCCGACGGTGTCGGGCAGGCCCGCGAAGGCGCTGCTCCACGCCTCGAGCGGGTGGGTGCGCAGCAGTTCAGCCATCGCGACGGGCTCCTTCGGGGTCGACCAGCACCGACCCGGTGACCTCGACCGGGACGAGGGTGCCGCTGACGGGGACGTGGACGGTGTCGCCGAGGCGGGCGTGGCCGCCCTTGACCAGGGCGAGGGCGAACGGGCGTCCGAGCTCGGCGCTGCGGTAGCTGGAGGTGACGTGCCCGAGCATCGGCACCGGCGGAGGGGGCAGCTGACCGTCGGCGCGGAACTCCACGATCTGCGAGCCCTCCGGCAGCACGGTCCGCCGATCCACCGGCAGCAGCCCGACCAGCTGCTTGCGCAGCGGGTTCTGGTTCTCGGCGCGGGCGAAGGACCGCTTGCCCACGAAGTCGGGCTTCTTCTTGGAGACGGCCCAGGCCATGCCCAGGTCGTGCGGGGAGACGGTGCCGTCGGTGTCCTGCCCGATGATCGGGTAGCCCTTCTCCGCGCGCAGGACGTGCATGGTCTCCGTGCCGTACGGCGTGATGCCGTACGGGCGGCCGGCCTCGAGCAGCCGCTGCCACACCGCGACCGCGTACCAGGGGTTGACGTAGACCTCGTAGGCGAGCTCGCCGGAGAAGCTGATCCGGGCCAGCCGGACCGGCACGCCCTCCAGGGTGGTGTCCCGCCAGGTCATGAACGGGAACGCCTCGTTGGCGACGTCCACGCCGGGGAAGAGGGCGCCGACGACGTCCCGGGACCGCGGACCGACGACCGGGAAGGTGCACCACTGCTCGGTGACCGAGGTGCAGTGCACGCGCAGCTCCGGCCACTCGGTCTGGAGCCACTCCTCCATCCAGTCGAGGATCTTCGCCGCGCCACCGGTGGTGGTCAGGACGAGGAAGCGGTCCTCGGCCAGGCGCAGGACGGTGCCGTCGTCGATGACCATGCCGTCGACGCCGCACATGACGCCGTAGCGGACCGCGCCCACCTTCAGGCTGCTCATCAGGTTGGTGTAGAGCCGGTCGAGCAGGACCGCGGCGTCCGGCCCCTGGACGTCGATCTTGCCGAGGGTGGAGCCGTCGAGGATCCCGACCCCCGTCCGGGCGGCGGCGCACTCTCGCAGGACCGCGGCCTCCATGTCCTCGCCCGGCTGCGGGTAGTAGCGGGGGCGCTTCCACTGGCCGACGTCCTCGAAGACCGCCCCGGCCGCCACGTGCCACTCGTGCAGGGCGGTCACCCGCTCGGGGTCGAACAGCGAGCCGCGGTCGCGACCGGCCAGCGCGGCGAAGGCCACCGGGGTGTACGGCGGGCGGAACGTGGTGGTGCCCGTGTCCTGCACCGGGACGCCGAGGAGCTCGGCGGTGATCCCCGAGGTCAGGACGCCGGAGGTCTTGCCCTGGTCGTGCGCGGTCCCGATGGTCGTGTAGCGCTTGACGTGCTCGATCGAGCGCAGCCCGGCGCCGACCGCCCGGGCGATGTCGGCGACCGTGGCGTCGCGCTGGAGGTCGACGAACTGCGTGGCCCCCTCGGCGCCGGACGTGTCCGGCACCCGCCAGAGCACCAGGGGCGGTGCCGGGGCGACGGGCTCCGGGGCGGCCGGCAGCCGGTCCTCCCCCGCCGGCCGGATCGCCAGGGCCGACAGCACGTCGCGCGCCACCCGCTGCCCGTCGGCCAGGCACCCGGCCAGGTCGAGGACGCCGGCGGCGGAGCCGGCGACCGTCAGGCCGTCGACCTCCTCGCCGGGGAGGAAGGCCCCGAGGGCCTCGTCGTAGCGGAGCCGGCCGCGGGCCTGGCTGAACAGGTGCACCGCGGGGTTCCAGCCGCCGCTGACCAGCAGCAGGTCGCAGGCGACCGCGCTGCTCGCGCCCACCTCCCCGTCGGCGAACGGAGCGACCAGCGCATGGGTGACCCGCTCGACGCCCTGCGTCCCGGTCACGACCGCCCCGGACAGGACGCGGATGCCGGCGTCCTCGCACTCCTGGCGGCGCCGCGGCGAGCCCGCCGGCCGGGCGTCGACCACCGCCTGCACCCGCACGCCGGCGCGGTGCAGGTCGAGGGCGGCGTCGTAGGCGCTGTCGTTGGTGGTGAACACGACCGCGTCGCGGCCGGGCAGCACGCCGTAGCGGTGCAGGAACGTCCGCGCGGCACCGGCGAGCATGATGCCCGGGCGGTCGTTGTCGGCGAACACCACCGGGCGCTCGTGCGCCCCGGTCGCGACGACGATCGACCGTGCCCGGAGGCGCCACACCCGCTGGCGCGAGACGTGCTTGGGGGCCTCGGCGCCGAGGTGGTCGGTGCGCCGCTCCAGGGCGAGGACGAAGCCGTCGTCGTAGCTGCCGAACGCGGTGGTGCGCTGCAGGTGCAGCACCTCCGGGTGGCGGGCCAGTTCCGCGACCGCGTCCGCCACCCAGTCCGGCGCCGGGACGCCGTCGAGCCGGTCGGTGCCCGACAGCAGGGAGCCGCCGGCCTCGGACTGCTCGTCGACCAGGGCGACGCGGGCGCCGGACCGCGCGGCGCTGAGCGCGGCGGCCAGACCCGTGGGGCCCGCGCCCACGACGAGCACGTCGACGTGGTGGTGGACGGCGTCGTAGCGGGCGGAGTCGGGGACGTCGGCCAGCCGGCCCTGCCCCGGCAGGCCGTGGGCGACCAGCCCGTCGTGGAGCTCGACCGTGGTGGCCAGCAGCATCGGCTCGGGGAAGGGCTCCTCGATCTGGACCAGCCCGCCCGGGTCCTCGGCCCACGCCGCGGCGATCCCGCGGGGCCGCCCCAGCTTGATGCTGGTGGCGACCTGGTGCCGGCCCGCGGCGAGGAGGGCGGAGGCCAGGGTGTCCCCGGGGTGACCGGTGTGGGTCTGCCCGTCGAAGGTGAACTGCAGCGTCGTGGCGCGGTCGATACGGCCGCCCGAGGCGGCGCGGAAGGGGGCGCTCATGAGGTCACCGGCTTCGGCTCGTCGAGGCGGTACACGCTCTCGAAGCGGTAGGTGGCGGTGTCGCGGACGGCGTTGAACCAGCGGCGGCAGCCGGCGCTGTGGTTCCAGCGCTCGGCGAAGCGGCCCTTCGGGTTGTCGCGGAAGAAGACGTAGTGGGCCCACTGCTCGTCGGAGAGCGCGGCCGGCTCGGCGGGGTAGGCCACGTGGGCCTGTCCCCCGTAGGAGAACTCGACCTCCTCGCGGGGGCCGCACCACGGGCATGCGATGAGTTGCACGGGGACTCCCTGGGTCAGTGGGCCACGGCGGCGGCGCCGTGCTCGTCGACGAGCGCGCCGGTGACGAAGCGATCGAGGCTGAACGGCGCCACGTCCGGGTGGGGCTCGTCGTGGGCGATGGTGTGCGCCAGGGCCCAGCCGATGCCGGGCGTGGCCTTGAACCCGCCGGTGCCCCAGCCGCAGTTCAGGTAGAGGTTCTCGTAGGGGGTGCGGCCCACGATCGGCGAGGCGTCGGGGCTGACGTCGACGATGCCGCCCCAGGTGCGCAGCAGGTGCGCCCGCGCGAACACCGGGAAGAGCTCGACGGCGGCGGCCATCTGGCGCTCGATGATGTGGAAGGCGCCGCGCTGGCCGTAGCCGTTGTAGGAGTCGACGCCGGCGCCCATGACCAGCTCGCCCTTGTGCGCCTGGGAGACGTACACGTGCACGGCGTTGGACATGACCACCGTGGGGTGCACCGGCTCGAGCAGCTCGGAGACCAGGGCCTGCAGCGGGTGGCTCTGCACCGGCACGCGGATGCCGAGCATGTCGGTGAGGACCGAGGTGTGGCCCGCCGCGCAGAGGGCGACCGTGCCGGCGGCGATGGTGCCGCGGGTGGTCTGCACCCCGGTGACCCGGTTGCCGTCGGTGGCGAACCCGGTGACCTCGCAGTCCTGGATCAGGTCGATGCCGGCCTCGTCGGCGCGTCGGGCGAAGCCCCAGGCCACGTAGTCGTGCTTGGCGATGCCCGCGCGCGGCTGGTACGTCGCCCCCAGGACCGGGTAGCGGATGTCAGCCGACGTGTTGACGACCGGGCAGATCTTGCGGACCTCGTCCGGCTCCACCCACTCCGCGTCGACGCCGTTGAGCTTGTTGGCCTCGACCCGCCGCACGCTGTCGCGGACGTCCTGCAGGGTGTGCGCGAGGTTGAGCACGCCGCGCTGGCTGAACAGGATCGGGTAGCCGAGGTCCTCCTCGAGCCCCTCCCACAGCTTCAGCGAGCGCTCGTAGATCGTCGAGCTCTCGTCCCACAGGTAGTTGGACCGGATGATCGTGGTGTTGCGGGCCATGTTGCCGCCCGCCAGCCACCCCTTCTCCAGGATCGCCACGTTGGTGATGCCGTGGTTCTTGGCGAGGTAGTGCGCGGTGGCCAGGCCGTGGCCGCCGCCGCCGACGATCACCACGTCGTAGGAGCGCTTGGGCTCCGGGTCGCGCCAGAGGAACGCCGGGTGGTCCGGCAGGTCGGCGCCGGGGGTGCGGGGACTCATCGGCCGGCCTCCGTCAGGTCGGGGTAGAGCGGGTGGCGGTCGGCGAGCCGGGTGACCCGCGCGCGGAGTCCGGCGAGCTGCTCGTCGCCGGTCGAGGGGCGGAGCGCGGCGGCGATCACGTCGGCGACCTCGGTGAAGTCGTCGAGGCCGAAGCCGCGGGCGGCCAGCGCCGGGGTGCCGATGCGGACGCCGGAGCTGACCATCGGCGGGCGGGGGTCGAAGGGCACGGCGTTGCGGTTGACGGTGATCCCGATGGAGTGGAGGCGGTCCTCGGCCTGCCGGCCGTCGAGCTCCGACTCCCGCAGGTCCACGAGGACGAGGTGGACGTCGGTGCCGCCGCTGACGACGTCGATCCCCGCCTCGCGGGAGTCGGCGGCCAGCAACCGGTCGGCCAGGATCTGGGCGCCGGCGAGGGTGCGCTCCTGGCGCTCGCGGAAGGCCGGTTCACCGGCCAGCTTGAAGGCCACCGCCTTGGCGGCGATGACGTGCTCGAGCGGCCCGCCCTGCTGGCCGGGGAAGACCGACGAGTTGAACTTCTTCGCGAGGTCCGCGGTGGCCAGGATGACCCCGCCGCGCGGGCCGCCGAGGGTCTTGTGGGTGGTCGAGGTGACCACGTGCGCGTGCGGCACCGGGGACGGGTGCAGCCCGGTGGCGACCAGCCCGGCGAAGTGGGCCATGTCCACCATGAGGTACGCCCCGACCTCGTCGGCGATCCGGCGGAACTCGGCGAAGTCCAGGTGCCGGGGGTAGGCCGACCAGCCGGCCACGATGAGCCTGGGCCGCCGCTCCTTCGCCAGCTGCTCCACCTCGGCCATGTCGACCCGGTGGTCCTCGCGGCCCACGTGGTAGGCGGCGACGTCGTAGAGCTTGCCGGAGAAGTTGAGCCGCATGCCGTGCGTCAGGTGACCGCCGTGCGCCAGGTCGAGACCGAGGATCGTGTCGCCGGGCTCCAGCAGTGCGGACATCGCCGCCGCGTTGGCCTGGGCGCCCGAGTGCGGCTGGACGTTGGCGTACTCGGCGCCGAACAGCGCCTTCAGCCGGTCGATGGCCAGCTGCTCGACGACGTCGACGTGCTCGCAGCCACCGTAGTAGCGCCGGCCGGGATAGCCCTCGGCGTACTTGTTGGTGAGGACCGAACCCTGGGCCTGCATGACCGCGACCGGGGCGAAGTTCTCGCTGGCGATCATCTCCAGCGTGGTCTGCTGCCGGGTCAGCTCGGCCGAGATCGCCTCGAAGACCTCCGGGTCGGTGTCCCCCAGCGATCGGTCGAGCACGCGGTCCGAGCCCCGGAGGGCTCCTTCGAGCTGGACGACCATGCCGCAGTCCCTTCTGTCAGGAGATTGAGCCGAGGACTGGTATATCAGTCGTCTAACACCGTAGGGTGACCGGCAGGCAGGGTCAAGGGGACGGCGGAAGCGATCTCCCGCGGATCTCCACCGCAGTCGGCACCCCTCCCCCGCACCCGCCGCGTCTGCGCACCCCCACGAGAGGAGATCCAGCGTCATGGCCCATGAGGTGAAGGGCGTCGTCGCCCGCAGCAAGGGTGCTCCGGTCACCGTCGAGACGATTCTCGTGCCCGACCCCGGGCCGGGTGAGGCGGTCGTCGACGTCCAGGCGTGCGGCGTCTGCGCGACCGACCTGCACTACCGGGAAGGCAACATCAGCGACGGGTTCCCGTTCCTGCTCGGCCACGAGGCCGCCGGGACCGTCTCCGCGGTCGGCGCCGGCGTCAC